>CAZSUE010000355.1:0-5638 GCA_964609045.1 uncultured archaeon
TGCGCACGAAAGCGCGAACGACGCTGGAAACGCTCGGTGTGGATCGGAAAGAATATGAGCACACCGTCTCGAACATGAACCGCATCCGTTCCATGGTCTCGCTCACCGGTCAGGGAAGCAGGAGCGATATGGAACCGCGCGAGGCCGCGGCACGTGCGCATTTCAATAGTGGTGTCCATGCATTGCAGCAGCTCGATCTCGCCGAAGCGAACAAAGCGTTCAGCCAGTCCTACCAGAGTCTCGCCACCGCCGCGAACGATAGCGAAAGACCATCGAGCGGCACTGTCCCGGAGCTAGGGGGACAACCGATCCATGCACCGGTCCGTGTCAATGGCGGCGGAGCATTGATAGATATCGAATCCGCGGGAAAGTACGCACTCTCGGGTACGAGCGGCGACCGTTTTGCCGGGGCCGCAGCGCTGGAGACCGGGGCCGAGATCGCCCCTGGTAGAGATGTGGATCGAGCCGCCGGTGGTGGGGTGCGCAAACCGAGCGGCCCCGAGTTGGACGCCGCTGCAGGGGGCAAAGATGGGACAAAGAGGCCAGATGATAGTGAAACAGTTGCGGACGACGATCGGGGTGGGTGCACGGATGGGGATACGGCGCGTGATACCACAGCAGCGCGAGCAAGCGGCCCGACGCCAGCCATTGAAGTGGGCGCCTCCGCGACGAGCGATATCGCCGCGTGCTTGTCACCGGCGGATGCGCGTGAGAAACCGGCGGGCGATCTGGTCGGCGCGTTCGCGTCGATGAGCTTCGAGACCTTTGTGGTGGGTATGAGCAACAATTTGGCTCACGCTGCGGCATATGCGGTGGCGCGGAACCCCTCGAAAAGCTATAACCCGCTCATCGTCTACGGCGGCGAGGGGCTGGGAAAGACGCACCTCCTCAACGCCGTCGCAAATCTGGCCCATCGGCTCGACCCCTCGCTCGCCATCCGGTATATGAGCGCGCAGAAGTTCATCGCACTGCTTGCGGACGCGGTGGCGGAGGGCGGTATCGATCCGTTCATCGCGACGATGGGCAAGTACGATCTCCTTCTCGCGGACGATTGCGGGCAAATCTTCGATAACGACCAAGCGCGCGATGCGTTCGTTTCGCTCTGTATTCGCCTCCACGACGGCGGCGGCCAGCTCGTCATGGCCATGGACGCACCGCCGTCGGCGTTTCCCGACTTGGACGATGTGTTGCTCCAGCTCTTCGAGAGCGGGTTCCTCGTCGATATCCAATCACCGGCGTTCAAGGAGCGTTTGGCGATCGTGCGGCGCAAGGCGGATGAAAAACCGTCCCCGATACCACACGAAGTACTCGTGTTCATCGCGAAGCATATCACCGCCTCCATCGAGGAGCTGATCACCTCATTGAACCGTATCCATGCGTATGCGGTTTTGACCGGCAAATCCATCGACCTCTCGCTGACGAAGGACGCCCTAGAGAGCATGCTGGAGCGCAACGATCCAGAGGGTGCGGTGGAGATGGTGGACGAGCTCGGCGGTGCGGACGCGCTTCCCGCACCGGAGGGAGAAGCCGTACAGATCGAAGTGCCCGAGCGCGATGCAAACCGGGGGCCCCCGGCCCAGCCGCTAACGGAGGGGGGGAGACGGGTGACCGCGCCGAGAAGAGAGGTGATCGAGTGGGGTGCCAGCTATGTGCGGTTCGAACCGTATCCGCACGCATCGGCGACCTTCCGGTTCTTCCACGATCTGGCCCGATCGATACCGGGGCTGTGTATCAGCCGGCGGCATCCGGACAAGATCGAGGAGGAGTTCGCGATCCACGACCGCGAGCATATGATCTGGTTGAGTAAAGCTGACGAAGCGTATTGTCGAACACCCACCAATATCAGCAAGCTCGCCTATACGATCACGAACTATCTGAAGGGTCATCGGGCCAGCGTCGTGCTCCTCGACGGGATCGAGTACCTCGTTTCGAATAACGATTTCTCGCTGGTGCTGCGCTGGTTCGAGGATATGCACGAGGCGGTGGTGCTCCACGATGCGCTCCTTCTCTTCACCCTCGTCCCGGATACGTTCACGAAGCAAGAAGAGCGGCTCCTCAGCCGGGACGCACGGGTGTTGACGAAAGGGCTCATGGCGCGCTGCGACGATTTTCTCGGAGCGCGTCCGACGCCGGACGAGGACGGCGTCGAGAGTGAGCCAGATGAAGATTGAGCGGGGATAGAGATGGTCGAGGTCGACGACAGGTCCACGACGATCGCCGATATCCGTGCGCGGATCGGCCGGTTCGTCGCGGAGCGGAACTGGGAGCGCTATCATCATCCGAAGGAGGTTGCCATCTCGGTCTCGATCGAGGCGGCGGAGCTGCTCGAGCTGTTCCAGTGGTTGGACCGCGACCGCGATGCGCTCCGAGCGGACGATGCGTTCGTACGCCGGGCGGGCGAGGAGCTCGCCGATGTGATGAACTATTGTATGATCCTCGCCGACCAGCTCGGGATCGATATCACCGCGGCAATGCTGCGCAAGATCGAGAAGAACGAGGCGAAGTATCCCGTGTCGAAGTACGACGGTGAGTGGTCCCGCCCCAATGAGGATTGAGGTCGATATGCGATGAGTGGTGCGACGGGGCACACAGCAGCCGAAGCCGACCATAGACCGGTGTCGATTTGCGAGGCCGGACCGTCGGACCGTGCTGCGGTGGTTCGGCTCTGGCTCATGGGGATGGAACACCATCAACGGGTGGCACCGGACGAGTTCCTGCTCAGCAAAACGGCCACGCATCGATATGGGGAACGGTTCAAGACGCGCATGAAGAACGACGCGGTGCAATACATTCTCGCGGTTGCCCCAGCTGCGGTGGGTACGCGCAGTGGAGCAAATGAGGCAGAGTGTGCTGTGGTGGGATATCTCTGTGGCAGTATCCGCGACCGCCCGCCGGTCTTTTCTCCCGCACGATGGGGTATCATCCACGAGCTCGTGGTCGACCCCGCCCACCGTCGCCGCGGGTTCGCCCGCGCGCTCCACGATTCGTTCGTGGACTGGGCGCAACGGCGCGATGCGGAGCGGATCGCGGTCAATGTCTATATCGAGAATGGGCCGGGAAGGGCGTTCTGGGTGGCCATGGGCTATGGGCCGCGCACCCAACGCTATGTCCTCCCGCTGGAGGCGAGGCGCGAGGATGGCGATGGAAAGGAGGGTAGGGACGGGGTTGAGGATGGTGCAAAGGGCTGAAGGACTCGATCGGGACGACACAGGACTACACAGCGGCCAGTTGGCTGCCAGTTGGGCATAAATATTATATAGGTAGATCGAGCATATACGAAATAGTCCCGTCTCTGCTTTTTTTTCGGGTTGGACACGAGGTACGACGTATTCGGATCACTATAAGATACGTCGAACGGTTTAGGGAAATATACCTCGTTAGCTCTTCGGCCGTCATGATGGACGCGAGAGTTTTCTAAAAAGCCAACCTCAATGGCGGGCTCGGACGGGAGAACGCACCGATCCTTGGTAGTCGTGACGGCACCGAGGATGAAAGGAAAGAGTGAAAGCGATCGTCATCTTCGATGCGGAGAATAGAACGGACGACGGTCAACCGTTTTGTCGTTGATCGCTCAGCGCCGACGCTCCGCCACATCAGATGAGTATCAGCGATATTCAGTTGGCATTATTGTGGCACGACGCAACAGATCCAAAAACAAACGCAATAAGAACCGCAACCGGCGCGGAAAGAACCGTAACCGAGGGGGGCGTGGGAAAAAGAGCTCGAGGAACCGTAACCGCAAGTCGAATCGTCGTGGGAAAGGCAAGCGGAAATCGCGCTCGAAAGGGAAGAAAAAGAAGAAGAAGAAGAATTGGAAGATCAGCGACGTGCTTCCGCCCGGATATGTCCCCAAAACGCTCTCGAGACCGAAGTCCCGGCGTCGCTCGCGGCGACGGGTCTATGCGCTCCAGACACCGATCGGGAGCGAAGATACGGTCTCGGAAGGGCTACTCGAGTATTTCGAGGACGGGAACGAGAATAGTAACGGCGCAGCGGCGGTCATGTGCCCCTACAATCTCCATGGCTACATCTTTGTCGAAGCCACCGACCGTGACGCGCTCAAGAAGGCGATGGACGCGGTCATGGAGACGAACAAGTTCAGTAACGGCGCGCTCAAGGTCCACGAAGCGCTGCATTACCTCGACCCCGATTTCGAGCCGCCGCGACGCAGGGGTCTCTCCGAGGGCGACATCGTCGATATCGTCGACGGGCGGTACGAGGGCCAGCGGGGGTTTGTCCGACGCATCTATTCGAAAAAGAAACTGCTCCTCGTCGAGCTGATCGACGAGATGGTGAAGATGCCGGTCAGGATCCCGCCGAAATTTGTCAAACGGAAGCTCCCGCGTCGTCGGCTCTGGCGATGAACGCAACAACGCCTATCCCTTCCGGCCAGCGAGGTACGTGAGCCCACCCGCCGTCTCTAGGTTTCGTCGCCCAACGAGAACGTACTTTGGCTCGCGCTATCGGATACTGCAGCAATAGATAGTTGGACACTATCGGAACTGGTGTGGTGGGGCGGTGCGATATAAAAGACCCCAATGAATGCTCAATCAAATCGGAGAATGCGTTGTGCTTTTTGAAGGTAGTCCAGGCCGAGGATCATATCCTCCTCGGCCTCGAAATCGATAGGACGATCATCGATAAGAACCCCTGGAAGCAATAGATATTCTTCATCCTGCGCGGTTCTTACTTCGAGTTCTGTTATCGGCGAATATTCATCTTCATCCGCAGACGAATGCCATTTGATCTCGATGGGCGTTCGTTCGAGCCCTAATATATCAGCGATTTCGCTACCAATAACAGACACATCGGCACCTGAATCGAAGAGTGCGGTCAAACCCTCCAATGTATGATCAGGGCTTCGGACCGACACAGTGGCATACTTGCGACCCATTGGATCAATCCTCAACTTGCCAATATTTCGCTGATCTCCCTCCGAACCTCTGGGTTTAGAATATCGCCTTCGATGGTGATCCGGTTTCCTTCGATGATAATCCTGTAATTCGTTCCCATTTTCTCTCGGATTTGTTTCGCTTTTTCGAATATCGTCTCGTCGTCGATAGTAGCCGATATACCACGCAATCTGACTGAGGGCATCAAAACCACGAAGAATACTATCAAATGGACGATATAAAAGCCTATGGGGGATGGTGTGAAAGATGGTTGAGAGAGAGATGGAAAGGGTGAGCGTCGATAGTCTGCTGATCACGATTGGGTCACAATGAGAATGGCGTCTAATTATAACGCTGGGAGAGATGGCTGGCTAATCAGTATTGGGACTGGCCGCGGCTTGTGCGAGCAAAGGATAAGCTACGGCGCTGGCCGCGCCCGCAGCGTACCCCGCGCTTTCGCTCTGGAACGGTTGGCTATGGCGTTGGGCGGACGTGGCGGACCATGCGCTGTCGCGCCTGGTCGCCGCAGGGGCTGGCGAAGGCCGCCGCACATTCCGCACGCTGGCTCGCGGAATGTTTGGCAAAAAGCGATACTGGGTTTATCGGGCGCAGAGGGGGCGTTGGCTATGGTGTATGGCTGGGATGGCTGGCTATGGCGCAAGGGTTTGGGTGGGGGCGGGGAATTTGTCCCATTCGGGTAACCCCCGCGCCCACTGGTGCGGGGGCACTGGAACAATCGTAGATTG
>CAZSUE010000356.1:0-3827 GCA_964609045.1 uncultured archaeon
CATTCATCCATTCATCCATTCATCCATTCATCCATTCATCCATTCATCCATTCATTCATGTCAGTACACTATTATTTTATGTACGCGCGGTCTCTCCTGGACTGTCTATGAAGATCGTGATGCTCGGTACATTCGGGATGCCGCCGGTGGATGCGCCGGTCGCGCTGCGCCGACGCGCAAAAAGCACCATGGTAGCCCGTGCGCTCCCGCTCGGTGCCGCGCTCGTCGATCGCGGGCACCGCTGCACCATTCTCGTCCCACCGATCTATACACCGTCGGAGGCGGGAACCACGCGGTGGGTGGACGGCGTGCGGGTGATCCATACCGATCGCTTCGGTGGGCGAGCCGGTTCGGGCCATCTTCGGACCATTCTCGCATTGGGCGGATGGTTGAAGCGATCGGAGCCCGCCGTGGTCCATGTGTTCAAACCGAAGGGCTACGGCGCGGTCGTGGGGTGGCTGGGAACCCATCCATTCCTCTGGCCCCATATCGATCCGCGCCCTGCGCTGGTGGTGGATACGGACGATTGGGAAGGGTACGGTGGCTGGGGCAGCAGTGAGGCGCTCGATCATCGTCCGCTGGAGCGGTTCGTCTACCATGTGCACGAGCAATTTGCATTGCGCCGTGCGGACGCTGTCACGGTTGCCAGCCGTTATCTCGAAGAACGGGTCCGATCTATCGTTCCCGCACATCGACGTTCGAATATTCTCTATCTTCCGAACGGACCGGACCGCGCAGCACAGCGCCAGCGGCGGCGGTTCGCCGGCGGAAAGCGTCACAGCGGCGAGCGCTGCGATGAGCATGGCCTCGTATGGGAAAACGATTTTGATCGGCCGGTGGTCACCCTCTACACGCGCTTTCGCGAGCTGAGCGTCGATTGGCTTGCTGAGGCGCTCTTCGTTATCCTCGCGCGGTCGGAAGCGCATATCCTCGTGATCGGCGCGGGTGGGAGAGACGAACATCGGGTGCTACAAGAGCGGCTGCGCGCGCGAGGTTACGGCGAACGGGTCACCTTCGCGGGCTGGGTCGATCGCGAGCGGGTCTGGGACTATCTCGCCGTCACCGATGTCGCGCTGTTTCCACTGGCGCCGTCGGTCATTAGCAAAGCAAAATGTTCGGTACGGCTCATCGATCATATGGTGGCGGAAAACGCGGTCGTGGCCAGTGCGGTGGGGCAGAACCGAGAATATCTCGTTGACGGTCAGTCCGGCGTCCTCGTCGACCCCCACGACGCGCGGCAATTCGCAACTGCGGCGATAGCGCTGCTTACGGACGCACAAAAGCGTGCAAGATTGGGTGCCAATGCGCGGCAACGGATATGGGCACGGTTCGATTGGGAGGTGCGCGTTGCGGCGGTGGAGCGGTTGTACCATGCAGCGTTGCGATCGTTGCGGTAACATCGGTGAACAATAGCATGCCTCGGTGGCGGAGAAGAGGTCATTAATAGATCTTTCGGGCAAAAAATAAATAGGGGCGGATCGCCGAAAGGGCATGCCCGTAGGGTACGAACGGTACGAGCGTAGCGCTGAACGAACGATGTTAGAAAAGCGTGCGGCGGAGGTAGGCGTCGTATTGAGCGGCGGGGACCGTCGAGCGCAACTTGCGGTGCTCCAATAGTGCACAAAAAAGGATCTCAGCGGCCCATATCGGCGCGGTGAGGCATCCAATCGTGCTGCGTGCCGCGATCCAACCACCGTTGAGCGCGATGATCCAGCCGTAATACATGGGATGGCGGAGATAGCGGTAGATACCGGTCTGGACCAGCTTACCGGGTCGATGATGGCGAAACGCGATGTGGGCCGAGAAATGGATGACAATGCCGATAAGGACGAGTGCGGTGCCGATGGCCAGGGTGGTGCGCATACCCAGCATTGCCGGGAGGACGAGCGAGCCACTGTCGAAGAGGTAGAGCGCAAATACGAGTATTGCACCGATATAGCCGACGATGGCGTCGTTCCGCTTGGCGTGCGGCGCGTCGTAGCCGTAATAGAACGCGATATGGAACCCCATATGTGCGGTATTGGCGACAAATGCGGCGATGACCGAGGCGACGATCAGCGCCGAGCCGTCTCCGAGAGGCACAGATATCATACGAACTCGGTCCCCAGCCCTCGGTCGGTCATCTCGGTCATCTCGGTCATATACATGGGAGCTATGAGACAGGGGTCGGCTCACGATCGGTGAGCACTTTCTCAATATTCTTGATCCCGTCCCGGTTCAGCAAGATACGGTAGCGTTTGTAGACGCTCTCTTTTGCATGTGAATATTTGACGATGAGATTGATATGATAGATCCGTTTCGCGTTGACCGTGGTATAATCACCGTTCTCGACGATATGGACCGGCTCGAGCGGATCATCCATCTTGCGGAGGAAGTGGTGCACATCGAAGCGGATGATATCGTTGACGCTATCGAAGCGAAGATCGCGATAGAGGCGTTTGACCTTCTTTGAGGGGATCGTGATCTGCTTGCGATAGAGGAGGATCTTTTCACCGTCCATCTCATTCTCGATCTGGGTGAGATGATCGCGATCGCGGAGCGCGAGGATACGGGGCGGCAACCTCTCTTCGGGGATGAAATCAAAGCTTTCACGACAGGTGCCGATCCGTTCGTCCGAGCCCCTGTACAAATATTTCTTGAAATCGTAGAGCCGTTTGTGGACAGAGTGCGCGATCAGTTTCCGGAGGCCGTCCTTGATCCGGTCCTTGAAGCTGTATGCAATGATCCCGACGAGGAGCGGGATGGCGAGCCCGCTGGAGCGGTACTGCGAGAAAAAGAGGATCACGGTGGCAACGGTTGCGGCGAGTGCGGCGGCGAACGCCAAGCTCAGTTGCTTGACCAGCTTGCCCTCTGGCTCGCGGTGCGTGCGGAGGAAAAGGACGCTCGCCATGTATTTCTTGAGCACGCTTTTCCGGTAGACGTAGAACGAGTTGTCGCTTTTCTTGCTCGGCACCGATGGATAGGACTGTTTCTTGCGATAGGCCACCTCGGATTTCACCAGAAGCAATAACCGTTCCCGATAGGACCGAGTTACTGCGGCGTCGTGCTTCCCGAGCTGATCCAGCATTTTAAAAACGTATTTCTCAATGAGGAGGCTGATGTATTCGTCACCGAAGCAGTAGATGGCGAAAAGGTTCTTGTCCACCGACGGAACATTCACCGTGGTCCGAAGCTGGCGGTAGTAGCGTGCGATCTTTTCTGCGTATTTGATATAATCATCGACGAGATGCTCGATATCTTTCTGCTGGGACTGTTGGAGGACGAGCCGGCTAAGGTCTCTCAGCGCGCTTTTCACGATGGAGCAAAAGAGTTTGACCGCATGGACATATTCTCGTTTGGTGTCGGGTGTTGGGGCGCGAGCCAATCGTCGCGCCGCTTGTTTCAATCGATCATAGGGTGTGCCGCGTTTGCCGAGGATATCGCGCAACACCATCTGCGGGGTCTTGAACCGGTTGTAGGTCTGGATATCGCTATAGAAATCGTTCTTGGAATAAGTGGCGGGATTGACATCGAGGCTTTGGGATAGGAAGAAATAGGCGTCGATATGATACTGGTTCTTCTTGCGCGCAAGATCGTAGTTGTATCCGAGCTTCAGTTCGAACTGGTACTTATCGTGCGCTTTCATACGGTCTTCGATCATCGGCTTTCGGTTTGTGGTACGCGGTTGAACGTTTTTAACCGTTGGCCTATAAGGGGACGGAGTGGAACCGATGGCCAGGCAAAGGCCGTGGCTACTGGCGCAAAAGGCGAGAGCAATGGCGAGGTGATGTACCCAGATGGCCAAGAATACGCGCTAACGATCCAGTCGGCCGTGGCAGCGTGAACCT
>CAZSUE010000356.1:3927-5619 GCA_964609045.1 uncultured archaeon
TGCGCAGGAGGCGAGGGCAATGGCGAGCTGATGTAGCCAGATGGCCAAGAATACGCGCTAACGATCCAGTCGGCCGTGGCAGCGTGAACCTGATGGCCAAATGAAGCGCACTGGGCCGGACGGCCGTGGCTACTGGCGCAGGAGCCAAATGGCCAGGCAATGGGCGAGTAGTGATATGCGCTAGCGCAATAAGCTAAAACCCGCGCGAGCGTCAGCGACCGGTCGGTGCCCCCCCTCATGAACGGGTGTTCATTTCCACCGCTTATCGGTCGCACCACAGATCGTGCATTTGAAGACGGTATACTTACTCCGCTCAAGGAACGGTTCGTACTCGTGTTCGTGTTCGGCTGCCATCGTGGCGGTGCTCCGTTCGATCCTTCCACGTTCGCTGCGCGACATGTATGGCTGGAGTTCACCGACCAGCTCGTGGTCTTCGGCCTCCACCTCGGGATACTTGTCCATCTGCTCTGTCACCGGTGGTGGTGTGTCGAAGGTCTCCTTGAGTTTATCGATCAGCGCGCGCTCGAAAAGAGAGGGGCTTGCATCTTCCTCCTCATCGATCTCATCGATCTCATCGCCGAAAAAGAGCCGTGGTTCGAACAGCTCGTCGGATTCTTCCTCGTCGAGTAACTCCATGAGTTTCTTCAGAAGCGTCGTGGTGGCGGAGTCGAACGATTTGATGTTGCTCCTCGACATCATCTCCGACAGTTTCTTGTAGAACGCATGATGTTCGAGCATCCAATCGTAGTCCGCGCGGAGCTTCGGGTTTTTCAGTACCGTATAGATCCTATTGATATCTTCGGTCCGGTCGAGTCTCCGATATTGTTTTCTAAGATGCCGATCGATCGCGCGCGGTTCTTCCGGCAGCGCATCGCGGTCGAGCCCGAAGACGCTATACATCGTCTTACGCTTACGCGGGAGGAAGTCCTCCCAATCCGGTGACTGGTTGATGATCTCGCACCACCGCTCAAGCCCCTTGAGCGTTACCTCAGGGCGAAGGATCAGCGCGCGTAATATATCGTCACGGCGTTTCCAGAACCCGAACGCATCGCGTGACTCCTTCAGTTTCCATCCCATGCCGCGGCTTTTCCAGTAGAATTCCGAGTTTTGAAAATCGTATTCCCACCTCGTCTGATCGTTGGCGAGTGTGGCGAAGATCGCTTCGAAGAGATGCCGATGCGCGCGATGGCGGGTGCGTTTTGTTTCGAGCCCCTCGTAGAGATCCTCGAAGGAGGCGTCGGTTTCGCATCCGAGGAGTTCGTAGAAGGTCGGCGCGCCGATGGAGAAGAGGACATCCCATCCCGGGTGCTTGGAACGGGTATAGGCCATGATCACGGGGTCTCGTTCATGATACCACCAGTCCTTGACCTTTTCGACCCACTGTTGCCAGCGGTGGTGCGGTTCGCTGCGCATCCACTGCTCCACCGCCCTGATGAACCGATCGTACATCCCTCGGCGGCGCGGGTCGGTAAGGGTCCGATACGCCTCCTCCAGTGTATCTGGCTGGTATACCGAATATTGTTGCTTGCGCCGGTAATGCCGCTCGATCTCCTCTTTATCGCTCTTACGGGTGACGGAGAGGACGGTATAATAGGTGGGACAATCGTTATCCCAGTCGCAGAACCATTGCGGATACTATTTTACGATCTATGGTTACGCTTACCTTCTGCGTCCTGTCTGAACGGAATTCGA
>CAZSUE010000357.1:0-5615 GCA_964609045.1 uncultured archaeon
ATAGACAGAGGCGTATCTGCGCCCACTTCCATCATCTGTGGAGCACGATACTGAGGGTATACCATGGCCAAGCCGAGTTCTCGTTATAAAAAGGCCAGTCGGCACGAGGAGTCCGACGACGAGCCGCTGAGCGAGCGGCAAACATTTCTCAGCGGCCTCTTCCTCCTCAGCCTCATCTTTTGCCCGGTATTAGGAACCGGGTTCTATCTTATGAAGCTCGGGACCTATTTCGATTTCGCGCATTCCGGCGATCCGGTGCTCATCGGCGCCGCGGTCGGGTTCGGACTCGCGTTCCTCCTTTCATATATCCTCACGAAACGGGCTTATACCCCCGCTCAAGCCGGGCCAGAGTGATTACTCCTCCGAGCAACGAGGTGAGCTTTATATGACAGCACTGGGAACCAACCCCGCCCTATCAGAACGCGACGATGACGAACAGGAGACCGACGCCGTTGACGGCGCGCTCACCGATAAACTCGAAGCTGAGCTGGAACTGCTGCAACGCCACGTCCAGATCCTCAAGAGGATCTATGAGCAGCAACCCATCGGGATCATCCGTCTCTCCGAGACACTGGATGTACCGCAGCATAAGGTTCGCTATTCGCTCCGCCTCCTCGAGCAAGAAGGGCTTATCACGCCCTCGGTGGACGGTGCGGTGATCAGCGAGGAGCTGCACGCTTACCTCCCGCGCCTCGAGCGCATCCTCGAGGGGTTCGGCGAGACGCTCGAGACCATCGAGACCATACTCACCTCGTTCGAAACGCAGTAGATGCGAGAGTAGCGATCGGCTGGGTCGGCCACCGACCTGCCGCATTCCGAGCCGCATACGCTCAAGCCCTCGACGCCGGTTTGCTCATCGACCGCGTATCGACCCCCAGACCCAGCCGTGACCAGTAAGTTTTTATTCGTAGCGGTGAATGCGGGCATGTACGGGCTCGTTCTCCATCCAGCACCGGCAACGAACTGATCGTTCGCGGTGCCGGAGAGGAGAGCGATCGATCCGATTTACGGCTTACGACTTACGACTTGCATGGCTTTCCATTATAGTGGATATGGTGGTTCGATGGCGATCTATTACGGTAACGAAATCAAGATCATCGCGATCACGACCCTGATCGGACTGGCGTTTGTTATTCTCAGTCTTTTTTTCCCCATCGTCGATATCACGATGGAGACGACGAATGTGGGCACTGCGGAACCCAAGATCGACCAGCGGACCATGCACGGCTACGATTTCATCACCGCAGGTGGGATCGAGGACTATGGCTGGATCATGCTCGTACTCTTCATTCTCGTGGCGGTGCTATTTGCCATCGGGCTGTTGCTCATCTTCGTACGACCACGCGAGGCGATCGGGATCTTTACCATCCTCACCGCCGGTACGGTCGCGCCCTATATCATCCATATCTTCCTCGCCGACGGGCTTGGGCCGGTGATATTCGAGGGGCTGAACATGCAGGTCGACGTCCTCTACGGGCTCATCTTTCTCGTCATCGGCTGTGGCGTGCTCATCGCCTCATCGGCCTATTCCTATTCGGTCTCCTGAACCCGATCCGCTCAGCGCCATGCGCCGCTTCTTCTCCATCCCACTCGCACCGCCGTAGCGCAAGCGAAACCGGATCCATAACGCCTTTTTCCATGGACACCACACGGTACCGCCGGTTTGGCCTGCACGTTCGGATCCTCTTTATGCATCAAAGCGTCCGATCGCCGTCTCCCTGCGGCTGGTATATCGATGGTATATCTGGAGTATAATGGTATATCGACGGTATATCTGCGCCCTAGCTATATATGGCGAACTGCGGCTAATAGGATGTAGTCAGTTGTAAAGGACTGAGTATACGGACCGAAGGTGAGCACGATGTTACGCGATTATACCTTTCGAACAAATGTGAACGGCACCATGGCACTGCGCTTCTGCGGCATTATTGTCGCGCTCTTATTATTATCCACCGGCCTCTCCGCCATCTTCGCCGCAAGCGGCGCGGAGCAAAGTCCACCGACCGGAACCGCACGTGGGAACGGCACCCGGGATGCAACCGACCAACCGATCTGGATCGATGCGTTCCTAACCGACCAGACCAGCTATACCACCGACGACGACATCTGTGCAACGGTTAGTATCGAGCGCGGGAACGACACGCTCTCCATGGTCTATACCGGTCCAGTGACACTCTCCGTCACCGGCGACGGTGTCATGTTCCATACCGAAACGATCTATTACGAGCTACCCAGCGGCGGCAGCGCCATCACCATCTCGTTCGCTCCGTTCCACCTCCAACAGCCGGGACGCTATACCCTCATCGTCGATCTCGGTTCGAATGAAACCAATACCACCGACCGGGCATCACTGAGCATCACCGTGAACGACCCCAACGCCACCGCGGGCATCTGGCTCGATTCATTTCGCACCGATGCGAACGACTACACGACCCACGATGAGGTCCTCGCAACGGCGACGGTCATCCGCGGCGACGATCTCCTTACCGTCGTTTACGAGGGCACCTTACAGCTCGAGGTCTACGCATCCGACGGCGCACTCCACCATACCGAGCGCCTCACCTATTCGGTGGCAAGCGGCGGCCAGAGCGTGACGATCATGTTCGCACCGTTCACCCTCGACGAGGAGGGCGAGTATCAACTCGAAGCGTACCTCACCTGCAACCAGTGCACCCCCGACCCGGCCAGCGCCATGGTCAGCATCGTGGTCCACCCCCACGCCGAGCACATCGAACTGACCACCGATCGATGGTCGTACCAACCGGGCGAGGCCATCGAGTTCTCACTGACCAATATCGGTAGTGAGCCGCTTTCCGGCACCGCCGGCGGCCATATCGAGAACGAATACGGCGAGGTCGTCTACGAGTTCATCACCATCCAGATACTCGTCACCATCGCGCCGGGCGAGAGCTATAATATGACATGGGACGGGATGGTCACGGACGAGAGCGGCGAGCAGCACCCACTCGCAGCGGGGCACTACCGCGCAGTAGGGACCTTCGCGGGCTACGCCGACGAGAGCTTCTTCTACATCGAGATGGCGAACGAGGGCGTTGTCGTCGAGGTCGTCGAACCCAACGGCGGCGAGACGCTGCAGGGAACTGTCGCGATCAACTGGACCTTCTCGCTTACGCCCGATGCACAGCCCCCCGTCGGCGCCGGATGGACATTCATCCTCGAATACAGCCCCGACGCAGGGATGAACTGGCTTCCCATCGACACCGTCGATTACAACCCCTCCACCGGCCCCGCCGCGGTGGACCCGCGACCGTATCCATGGTGTACGGCAAACATCCCCGACGGCGACGAATATCTCGTCACGGTCACCGCAAGTATCAGTAATTATACGGGCCGCGACCACTCCGATGCACCGTTCGCCGTCCACAACGGCGACTCCGGCGGCCATATCGCGATCTTCAACCCGGACCACGGTCAAATATACGCACAAGGTGAGGAAGTGCCCATCGAATGGGAGTTCGCGTACGGCGACGATCCCACCCCCCTCGGTGCCGGATGGACATTCGATCTCTATTATTATTCGGCCAATGACGCCGCACCGCACCATATCGTCACCCTCTCGTACAACCCCACGGTGAACCCCTCGACGCAGGAGTACCCGTCGCCATATTTCTGGAACACCACGAACCTCACCGCGGGGCGATACGAGGTCGAGGTCGTCGGCGCTATCGCCAGTCATACCTACGAAGATCGCTCCGGGTTCTTCTACATCGGGAATAATTCACCGCCGGTGATCATCGCGCGCCAGCCGGACGCCGACCCGGAGCTTGCCGAAGGCGAGATGATCGAGTTCTCCGTCATCGCGTCCGACCCCGACGGCGACGCGCTCTCGGTCTTCTGGGCGCTCGACGGTGAAACGCTCCGGTTCCAGGGCCCGCGGTTCGTCTATGAACCGGGCTACGACGACGCAGGAGACCATCTCGTCGAGGCCATCGTTTCCGACGGGTACACTGAAACCGTTACGGAATGGCTCGTCACCGTCGTCGATGCGACGCCGTCGCCCATCACCGTGCAGACCGACGCACCGGGATACCGTCTCGGCGATCCGGTGACCATCAGCATCGTCAACGACGGGAACGCCCTCCTCGAGGGCACGCCCGCACTCGAGATCGTCTCGCTCGAGACCAATACCGTGGTCTACACCTTCATCTTCACTATGGAGCTTCGCACCCTCTCACCGGGCCAAGCGATCACCGTCACATGGGCGCAGGAGCAGGACAACGGCACACCGGTGGAGGAAGGCGATTACTACGCGTTCGGGACCTTTGCAGGGTTCGCGGATCGCGCTCCCTTCTCCATCTTTAACGCCACCGGCGCCGATGCCATGCTCGGCTCGGTCAGCACCGACCAATGGGAGTATCGACCCGGCGACCCGGTGACGCTCTTCGCCGAGGTGCTCCGGCTGGACCTCGACAACGATCCCAATACCCCCGGATCGGAAATATGGGGTTTCCTCGTCACCGAGGTGATGGACGAGACGGGCGCAGTGGTCGAAGTGATCACCGTCGATCTCCTGCTCCCCCAGAACGAGCCCGCCGTCACGGTGCGGCTTCCTACCATTCACCTTCACCACGCCGGTGACTACATCGCAACCACCACGCTCATGTTCGGTGACGGTGTGCCCGGCAACTCGGTATCGATCACCATCCCCGTTGCGCCGCACGAGAATGGCCTCTGGATCGAGGCGTTCTGGACCGAAGCGGAGCGCTACCTCATCGACGAGCCGATCCTCGCCGTCCTCGAACTCGCCCGCGACGAGCCGCCACTCGACGAGCCGCCACTCGACGAGCCGATCAGCGGTCAGGTCTGGCTCCAGTTCGTCCACGATGACGGCGCGCTCTCGTACCCGTCTATCACGAGCTATGTATTCCAACCGGGCCAGGCCCGGCTCGTCCTCGAATTCCCGCCCTTCTCCATCCCCGTCCCCGGCACCTACACGCTCACCGCCACGGTCTATACGGATACGGCACCCGAACCGGTGGACATGGCACGGTGCGTGGTGGAGGTCCGCGCCGAGCCGCAGCCGGTACGGCTCCTCGCGCCCAACGGCGACGAGGTCTGGTCCGAATGGGGCGAGATACGATGGGAAACCGCGCTCAACGCAACCGATTACCACATCGAGCTCTGGTACAAGATGCTCGAAGAGGACGCCGGTGGGACTGCAGCCTCGTCACCCCACGGCGAATGGACCATGATCGACACGGCGCTCGATGATACCGGCTATTACGAATGGAACCTGAGCACCCTCCCGCACGGGAAGTACATCGTCGAGGTCATCGCATATCGACCGGCGAGCGCCGGTGTGGAGCGCGAACAACTCGGCGACGATGTCTCGGATCGACCATGCATCATCAACCCGCCCCCAACGATGGTCTGGATCGAACATTTCTTCACCGAGCGAGCCCGCTATCCTGCGGGCGAGCCGATCGCTCCGCTCGCCGTCATCCAACGCGGTGAGGACAACCTCGATCATATCGTCGAAGGCATGATCGAGCTGGAGGTGCTCGACGCCAACGGCGAGCCGCACCAGTTCCAGTCCTTCTATTTCCATATCCCCGCATCGGGGATGCGGATCACCGTGGCCTTCGAGGCGTTCG
>CAZSUE010000358.1:0-5603 GCA_964609045.1 uncultured archaeon
TGTCCCCGTCCCCGTTCCCCTCCTCGTTCCCGTTCCAGCTTCAGCTTCAGCTTCAGTTTCAGCTCCTACCCCGGGCTGAGCTCCGACACCGTCCGTGATCGCGGTATCGAACGGGCGGTCGATAGCCTCGCTTTTTGCGTTGGATGACGCGGTTGGAACCAACCTCTTGCGGCTGTAGCGTTCCAACGGATACCCGATCAAGAACGAGATGATGATCGGCAGCGCCAATAGAAGCCAGAGCCGCGAATAGAGCATGCCGAGGGTGGCTGCGATCGCGCCGCTGGCGGTGGAAGGGATCATATATTTCAGCGTGGTGCCCCTCGAGCCGCCACAGCGTTTGCGTGATGGGACCCAAGAGAAGTGCCGATCGAGGAGAACGGAACCGAGGTTGATGCTGTTATGCACGAGCGAATTGAGCCCGAGAAAGGTGCTGAGGAGGATCTCCTTGCCCAGCGCGCGGTATTCGGTGCGATCACGACAATGCGGGAGACGATAACAGAACACGACCCCCAGGGTGAGGGCGGTGATACTGATCATCTCGAAGGTGATCATCGGCGATGCGAAGATGACGAAATGCGTGAGCAGGATCGCAGAACCAAAGAGTTCGGTATGCCCAAAGAACGAGAGCGCGATCCAGCCCAGGAACACGGGTGGGATGAGGTACATATAGACCGAGTACGCGATCGCGAATCGTGTCCCGCTCCCGATGCCGGGTTGAAAGATGAGAGAGGCGGCCTGGAGATTGCCGCGCATCCAGCGCTTGTCGCGCACGATCATGGCGAGATAATCCGGTGGGAACTGTTCCTCTGTGACCACCCTCTCGATAAATGCCGTCCGGCCACCCGCGCGTTCGATGGCGGCGGTCTCCCATATGTCGTGTGAATAGATCCGATCCTCAGGAGAAAACGAGCGTGTCGCTCGCTTGTACGCAGCATACCTGATCAATGCGTTCTTCCCGTAGAACGATGCGGACCCGAAGAAATACTGGTGCGTACGGGTAAAGATACGCTGACAGATCGCTTGACCAAACGACATGATCTTCCCGAACCGTGTCTCGTAGCGCGCGACGATCATCGATTGGAAGACCCAGATATCACGGTTCGCGTGGTGTTGGGCACACTCGACCATCTTCTCGATAAAATTTCGCCCGAGCCGTGAATCCGAATCACAGACGACGAAGTACCGATACCGTTTTGAGCGTGGATCGCGTGTCCAATCGAGGATCGCGCCGAACTTCATCCCGCGCGGTTCTGCACGATAAAAGGAAAAGATCCGCTCGGCGCCGTATCGTTCTTTAAGCCGCTTTAGCAGCTTTGTTTCCAGCGCGAGCGCCGCGGGGTCGTCGCTGTCACTGACGAGCCAGAGGTCGACCTGCGGGTCCTTACAGCGTTCATAGGTAAGGAGCACATTCTTCTCGAGCCCGTCGTACGCCTCGTTGCGGATCGCATAGAGGATCGCGGTACGGGGTAGCGTCGACACGCTTATGGAGGGGAACTGCTGCAGCGGGATGCGCCGTGCGGCGAGAGAGGTGACCAATATATACGCGATATTGAAAAAGAGGATGCTGAACCCTAACAGCCAGCAAATGACGAACCATCTATGGCTCGTGCGGTAGTCGATCAAGCTCGCGACCACGAGCGGGACGGCGATCGAAACGGCGAATACACTATAGAGATAACTCGCTTTGATTTGATCCTCCCTCCCTCACAGATAGACCCGAGACCGCACTCGGCTCAGCGACGAGCGCCCCCTCTCCGCGCGTTCCAATAAGTGTCATGGAATGATGCGCTGGGTGAACCGAAGCTCGATCTCCTTTCGATACATAGCGCACCCGATCCATCGGTCTGAGGAACGAACGGGTGGAAGATGGGTGCTATCGGGGGTCTGATCCGATGCTGGTCGAGATCGCTCTCTTTCCCTCCCCCCCATCCCTTTTTCCCTTTCTCCTTCCTAGGGGCTTAGGTGCGTGTTAACTAGCGCCATGGTATTATTATAACCTTTCCGACGATATGTCACCCACTTTATTAATTCGGCGCAGAAATTGAGCGCGCGCAGACTCGTACCAGCGTTACGATAGATCACGCCCGCGCTCGATGGTGCCCGTCGAGCACGCGCCTATCGCGACCGTGCGCTCTCCATCGTTTCTCTTTGCGCCTGACCGATCAATTCCCGGTACAGCGCCTCATACCGGTCGATACCGGTGGTGCAGTGGAACCGCCCGCCCGATGCGACCTCTGCATGCGCGCGCGCGGCCATCTCATCGCCCACATCGGGCCGGTCGAGGCACTGGCGCATGGCCTCGGCCATAGCGTCGAGATCCGGTGCACAGAGTCGCCCCGTCTCGCCGTGGGCGACAACTTCCGGCACACCGCCCACATGCGTTGCCAGAACCGGCGTCCGGGTCGCGAACGATTCGAGGATCACGAGCCCGAACCCCTCCCAACGCGAGGGGAGGACGAAGACATCCGCAGCCTTCAACCGCGTAAGATAGACCTCGCGCGCACCGAACGGAAGGAACTCCACCGTCGCGTCGGTCCGAGATGCCAGCCGTTTCAGCGCATGCTTCTCCGGTCCGTCGCCCTGGACCACCACTCGGAACGGCCGCGAGGCACCTTCGGCCTCAAGCCGCGTTGCCGCTTCGATCAATATGTCCACGCCGTTCTTTTCCACCAACCGTCGTGCGGTGAAGAAGACGAATTCGTCGCCCCAGGAGGTACGCTCGCGCGCCTCGGTCTTCGTGGGTAACGGCGGTGAGCCGTACGGAGCGGGATCGATCCAGTTATGCACCACCTCGACCGTCTCCTTTTTTGCTCCGAGGCGAAGTGCGTTCCGTTTCAGCGCACGGGAGACGGTGGTGACACGATCTGCGCCGCGAAGTGCGAGAGCGACCCACCGCCGCGACCAGGGATCGGCGCACATGCCGCCATAGTCGAACATCAGATCCGTGCCGTGGCCGGTGACGAGGAGCGGTATGCCGAGAAGTCGCGCGGCGGGTTGCGCCATGAGGGCTTCGTTCTTCGCGAAATGCGCGTGGATGAGCGACGCGTCGATGTCTCGAGCAACGCGCGCGATCGACCATGCTCCACGTGCCAGTGTGTCTACAGCCTCTACAGCCATGAAAACGGCGTCACCGACCGGCGATTGATAGCGATGCACCGCAACACCGTCGAGCATTTCGAACGACGGCGCATCAACCTCGGCGGGTGCTTCGGTCACCACCGCGATTTGGTGGCCGCGTGCGGTGAGGCGAGTACAGAGATCGGCGACGATGAACTCGATGCCGCCGACCCGCGGGAGATACTGGCTTACCGTCACGATATTGAACTGCAACCACTCACCTCGTCTTTGCTCTGACCGTTGTCTAACGAACGATATCGTTCGTTCTCGTTCTTTCCTGCACATATCGTATTCGCAATCGAGCCCTTTTGAGCGCGTCAGCAGCGACGAAGGGTCGCGATGAGCAGGCCCGCGCGCCTAACCGTGGGAGGGACTCAATAGTATCGGGCGTACAAAGCGTTTTCTCCATCGATCGCCGCGACCGGAAGGAGACATCCTCGTTTTCTCCCTCCCACCCTTTTTCCCTCGAACGGCCAGCCACGGAAAAGCTCTTATATCCTCGCCATGATCGCCGAGTATATGCCTACGAGCGGCCGGTATCGCAAGATCGCGGCGTTATTGAACGATATCGCATATCTCGACGAGCAGCCGGACAGCGGAACCATGCGTGTTGCGCGATTCTTCGTGCGATTTCGGCTCTATATCCTTATTCTTGGGTTGCTGGCCGTGCCCGTTGGGATCTACATCGATACGGACTTCACCACACCTCTCCTTATCCTCGGCGGCGGCCTTTTCGCCACACTTGCCGTCCTCATGTACGCGGGTAGGTTCTATGTTAATCATTATAAGAAAGGTGCGGCCTTCTACCGCGAACTCTATAGCTACCCAGAGTTCGAATGGGATTACTATTTCGCGCGAAAGCTGCCGAAGTACCGGGAGTGGGCATTCGCCTATATCAAATACGGCCTCCTCCTCCTATTGGCGCCCATCGGGGTGAGCGTCCTCTTCTGGTTCTTCCTCCATCGTATCCTTTTCCTTTCCTATGGCGCATTCATTCTCCTCGCGCTGATGGCGATCTTCTTTTTCCGGCGTGGACTAAATATCCTCAAGCGCCTCCCCAAGCGCTCCGAGCTGCCCGTCGAAGAGGACCAATGGGACGACGAGGCGCAGGATGAGATCGAAGCCAAAGAGTACGACTACGACGAGGCGCGCTGAGACGCAGAGGGCGCCAACCGTTTCTCCTCGGAGCGCCAGCCGAGCCGGTGTCCGTTGTCGAGTCGAAAAGGAAACAAAGATGGTGTGGAATGGCGACGAAAGTCAATAGCTTTCAGCCAGAAATAATGTAAATTGAGGCGACGGTTCCAGGTCCTATCACAACCACCATACCCGTCCGCATATAGTTGAGGATGACGACGAAATTTTCAAATTAAGTGGCATTGGCGCCGCATCGAATGTGAAAACGGGAGCCGACCATAGCGTTAAATAACGACTGCGCGATGATAGGGTTGATGCCGATTGATAAACCGCTCGTCGATATTTCCGCCATACCCGAGCGGCCGCTCGAATTTACCTGCCCCGCGACGATCTTCGTCGACAGGCAACGGATCATCGACGATCTCTATCGCCTCGCCATGCTGACGACGAAACGCGCCACTGTATTTCTCGCTCCGGGATCATGCCGGTAAAGACGCCGAATATGTGCTTGGGAGGATGGCACGAAGTTTTGCCAACCAATACCTTGCTTTCACAAACGGTAAGGAGTCACATCCTCTCCCGGAACTGTCTTTCCATGAATTACTCGAGCATGATCCAACGCGTTAGGACCGGGGGTTGAAGCTTGCATTGGAGACTTGCCTGAAGGCCAGCGAGATCGACAATCCGATCGAGGTTCTCGAAACGCTCGCCGACCTCCCGCGCACGATCGCCGCGACGAACGATTGCTCGATCGTCGTCTTCCTCGACGATTTTTAGGTCATCATGCAAATGCTCGATCGCGACAAGGAGCTAACGGACCTGCGCGCGACCTTCAAAGGTTCGGTCGAGAGTCCGCGCTGCAATTTCTTCGTCACCGGCAGCGCCGTTGCGATCATGCGCGAACAGATCATCGGCCGCGGGCCGCTCTTCGGCCGCTTACGGAGGATGCACATCCCACCGCTTAAGCAGTACTGGGGGCTCGAACTGGTGCGCAAGCTGGCTGCGCTCTTCGAGATCGAGGTGAGCCCCGAGCTGGCGGCGTACCTCGTGTCCTACTCGAATGCACATTCGTACTATCTTCACTGTTTCATGGTCGAACTGAACCGCCTCATGATGGCCACTGGGAAGGGGACCGCGACCCGCAATCTCCTTTCGTCCGCGATCAGCGCGGAAGAGACCGAGGGCGAGTTGAGCAATTTCTTCGACCAGCTCCTCTGGGGGTTCACACAGCAGTACGAGCCGATCGCATGGTCGGTGCTCGGGTTCATCGCGAGTTACGACGAGGATCGTCCGATCGATCAGGGGGCGCTCTACCAATTCCTCGAAGAACTCAAGAGCGATGTGCCATGGCT
>CAZSUE010000359.1:0-5578 GCA_964609045.1 uncultured archaeon
AAGCGCCTCAGCCCGTTCGTTGCGTTTCAGCCAAGGCATACAAAGCTGATCTCACTTTATGGCGCGTCAAGTACGGCGACTTCGTGGCCATCTCCGCCCTACCCATTGGGCCATAACTATTGAGTATGGGTTTTCCCCGTTCATGCGCAGGTAGAAAAGAGGGTGAGAGCGACTTGAATGCCTGTTTGTTCGTACGCACGTTGGTCAGTCACCTGTTCGTCAATGTAGCAGTTATATCGTAGCGTGTGTGAAGGGCGCATACTTCCAAGGGATGAATGAAGCTATAGCCCCAACCCCCAGCCGCTTCCCACTAAAGTTATATTCGACCAATCTATTGGGGAATGTGCGATAGAATTGCCACGCTCGGCCACTACCGTCTGGCGATGCTATATCGATAGTAGTGTGTTTAGAGGATGTGAAATATATGGTCTCATCTGCAAGACTCGAAGATTTATTGAAGGGAAATGAAAAATTCCGCAAAAAGCTGGGCCGTGCCAAGATCGGGAAAAAGAACGCCGAGCATAAACCCAAAGCGTTGGTGGTCGCATGCTCCGATGCAAGAATGAGTCCCGAACATATCTTTCAAGCCGACATCGGCGAGCTCTATGTGGTACGGAACGCAGGGAACAATGTGCTCGAACCGGGCACGCTGGGGACTATCGAATATGCGGTCAAACATCTCGATGTCAAAATTATTCTCATCCTCGGCCATTACGGTTGCGAAGTGATCGAGATGCTCTATGGGCCGGCGGATACCGATTATATCGCGATCCTTCTCCAGCAATATCAATACGCCAAGTCGATGGTCGAGGTATCGGGCGCCACCGATAAGAAGAAGGCGGCGGTCGTCGAGAATGTGAAGTACCAAGTAGAACAGCTACAGAATCGCAGTCAGATCGTCAACCAGAAGGTCCAGCAGAAGGCCCTCATCGTGGTGGGCGCGGTCTATAAAATGGAAGACGGCACCATCGAGGTCATCGATTAATGCTGCGCGGTCACGATCCACTGCGCTCCATCACTTCATATCATACCGTGTCATCATACCAGACCCTATCAAATGCCATGATACAAAAATTCCTAATCGTGAGGTATGTGAAGGAGTTGTTGTTTCAGATAAGGCTGATGAAAAACACCTAGGGGTGGGGCGGCACCAGTTCCCCCGTCGCGCCATTCCTCGCTTCGCTCAGAGTCAACTTCCGGCGACAAGTGTGTCACCATATCCCCAACCCCTCGTTCCCATGTTTTTCATACCATATACCAAATCATCAACTCGATCGTACCGTTGCAGCCCCCCGATCATTCGGACCATGCCAGCGTAACGGGGTTGCAATGCAATCGGAGCCGATGCTTATCTGTGACGAACGGTATGGCAGAATCATCGATCATAGGGTATAGCAGCCAGAAGAGAGGCGGTACAAGAGATGCCAGAGATCCACATGGAACTCGTTCCGCAATTCTATGAGATGAAGGTCCGCGAAGTGATGGATTCACGCGTGTGGGACCTCCCGATATTGACGGAGGACGAGCCGCTCGATCATGTCCTCTATATCCTTAGCGGGAAAGACCATCTTTGGGTGGTGAAGGACCGTGAATCGCAGCTGCTCGTCGGGGTGGTGACGGAAAAGGATTTTCTCCAGATCATCTCCCCACCACGGATACAACGCTATACACTGGGACGGGTCGATATCAAATCGTTGTCGTTGGGCACGGTCAGCTCGGTCAAAAGCATTATGGCCCATCGGTTGGTGACCTCCACCGCGGAGATGTCGGTCAAAGACGCGATCATGAAGATGGTCAAGTACAAGGTCCGACGCCTGCCAGTGGTGGCGGACGGGAAACTGATCGGTGAGCTGACCCTTCACGACATCATCAATAAATATTCACAAATTCTGACCAAACGTGCCACGGGCACATAGGGCCGTGTTCGTTCTATTGCCACAGCGTTCCCATGCTCTGTTGGCACTCCTCGTCGTGTACCGAGACGGTTATATGGTCGATGACGATCTTTTTTCCAAACATTCTTTCTCATCATTGACAGCACCGCGACGGTTTTTCTCCCGATGGAGGGCTGTCGCAGTGGTGGCACTACTCGTCGCGCTCATCTCCGTCTCCTTCGTGTGGGGCCATTACGCTGACCATGGGTCGAGGTTCATCGAGTCGCCCCGATCGTCACAGCTGGACCACGCCTCCGATACATATGGCAACGACACCACACCCAACCTCTGCAGCATCTTCGATAACGGCGTCCATAGTGATCCTGACCCTACTCCTCGCGTCGGTGACAGGCACATCGAACGGTCCACTCCCCTCGAGAGAACGACCAACACCACTATCCATCCTCTCGTCGCTCATGACGATAATCAGAACACGAACGACGCGAACGCCACTGCTGGAAACAATACCAGCTTGAACAATACGAGCGATGATGCGGGCGACGGCGACGGTAACGGTGAGGAGGAGCCTAAGGCCGAGAATGAGGGCGAAGCTGAGGAGATGGTCTATTCCATCATCCTCGCCATCGCCATCGCACTCCTCGCCGCAAAACTGTTCGGCAGTCTCTTCGTCCGTATCAACCAACCGTCCGTGATCGGCGAGATCCTCAGCGGTATTATCGTCGGCCCATTCGTTTTCGGGATGCTCAATGGCGCGGTCTTTCACCTCGGCGGACTCGCCATCGGTCCCATCGCCTATCCCGATTTCAATAGCCATGGGTTCAATGTCTTTTCCACCATCGGGATCATGTTCCTCCTCTTCCTCTCCGGTCTCGAAACAGATATCAGCGATATTCGCAAGAGTAGTAAGATCGCGTTCAGTACCGCCATCGCCGGTGTGGCGCTCCCGTTCTTTTTCGGGTTCCTTACCGGCCAGTTCTTCGGCTTCACACTCCATGCCAGCCTCGCCGCCGGTGCGATCTTCACCGCCACCAGCGTCGGCGTCACCGCCATGGCGTTGATCAATATGAACCAGCTCAAATCCGATGTGGGCGTGGTGATCCTCGCCACCGCGGTGATCGACGATGTGATCGCCATCATCGTGCTCACCGTGGTACTCGGGACCGGGGCGCTGCACTGGCTGGCGATCAATATCGTCGTCTTCTTCTTCATCGCGCTCTATATCGGGTTGCGGATCATCGGGCGGATCATGGACCTCGGTGACCGGCTCGACCTCCCCAAAGGCATCGTGACATTTGCGCTCTTCATCGCCTTCATCTACAGCGTGGTCGCGTGGCAAATCGGTATCGCCGCGATAACCGGCGCGTTCGTTGCAGGCTTGATCATCGGAAAGACGCAATACCGCCACCGTGTGACCGACGATATCAAAACGATCGGCTATACCTTCTTCATCCCGCTCTTCTTCGTGCATGTGGGCGCCTCTATCGATATCGGGATGTTCCCCCTCATCGGACCCATGGCCGCCCTCTTCATCCCCGCCGCCATCGCCGGGAAGATCATCGGGTGTGGGGTCGGCGCCACCATCGGCGGGATGGACATTCGCAACTCGATCATGGTCGGGGTGGGGATGATCCCGAAAATGGAGGTCGCGCTCATCATCGTCACCACCGCCATCGCACATGGGGTGTTCGATTTCCGACCCGGCCTCCCCGCGCAGATGTTGGGGCTGACCGTCCTCCATGTCTGTGTGACGACCTTCCTCGCACCAGTCCTTCTCAAGTTCGCGTTCCAGCACGATACAGGAAAAGAACAAGATGAGCGCGCATCGCTGGATATGATCGGCTGAGCCAGTGCGAGAAATCGAGATATAGTGGGATAGATAAAATGCGATCAACGGCTCTTGACCCCCCTCGGCTTCGGCGCATTGCACGAACGTCATTCTCCATAATGGAGGATCGGAGCGCATGGATCTGGATGTGTAGCGGTGGCTAAGATAAATAACTTCTGGGCTATGATGGGATCCACAATATGAAGGACGGAGATCGCTCTTTTTTTTATAACCGTTCTATCTCCTATTCATGTGGGGCTTCCACGAATTAATTGCACGACATGCTCTACTGCTTCTCGCGCTCCATTCTGATGAATGTGGGGTTTGAGTTCCCGGACCCGTGCCGCCACCGTCTCAGGATTCGCAGGCTCTTCGTTAGGTCCCCTGCGTATGATATAGAGCGCTGTGGCGCGACTTTCAAGTTTACTGATATTGAGCGGAGCAAGGGCTGCTGTGATGTATTCAATTTTCTCGATTCTGTTTTCTATGCTTGTACGATACTTGTGAATAACCGCCTTTGCACGCTCAGTGGGATAGATATGTGCTCCAAAAGGTTCTTCTGTAAGCATTTTGAGATACCCATATCCAAGCCAATGTTCAAGCCAATGTTCAAGCTCGTTATGGAGCTCAAAAGAGTAGGGGCCATGCTTATAGAGCACGAAATGGAATTTCGGCGGGCCCTTAAATAGTTCCTGATAGAAATAGAATGCCTTTTGAATATTTGTCTCGCCACACCAGCTCCCGTGATCTTTCAATTGTGCGATGAGTCGCAAACTGATCGCACGCTCTTCTTTATCTTCCCTCATCATTTCGGATCACCTCAACCTCATCAGTAATTAATCGAAGCTTATTAACTTTTATGTGTCTCACAACTGCATCTCTTCTTACTCTTTCAACAAAAATATATCCTCCAATTAAAGAAGGAATGTGTCCTAGTAGGTCTGAAAGAGATTCTGAACTAACCATCCCAGATAAATCCTGAACGGGGAATGTGTAAAGCTTCTGTTTAACATATTCCGCATCTTTATACGATCTAGTACTCGGGTATGCCCGTTTAATCCCTTCATAGATCAATTCTAAAGCGTCAGCGTTACGATCGAGTTCTGATTTGCTGAGATGATGGCACAATACAAGATGTCTTCGCTCAAGAAGACTTTTGGCGTGAGAGTGGCCTGCCCCTGAAGGCTCACGACCTGCGGTTATTATCTTTCTTCTGATATAACTATCATCGTATCTCAGAAATTCATCGATCTCAATGGGAAACGAGTCCCGTCCAATTGATTGCAGCCAGGACTGAAGGAAACAACCAAGATGATAATCGTAAATTCGACGGATAGGATGGAAATAAATTCTTGAAAACATGAAAAAGCGAGCCATAAGTAAAGCTTCAACGATGCGAAGACTCCCTCTTTCAACCTTTCAACCCCAACGTTGGTGCATCATCCTTAAGCTGGAGTATTCTTACCGTATCGATGAGGCGTTTTTGGTCAATATTGCCAAACGGCACTCCGAGGTGATAAGAATCTCGAAGGAGATAATCGATCCTATCAACACCAAAGGTGTCGGAGGTAATTATCTCTGAAAAGAGTTCTTGACCAAGGCTAAACGGTTCATTCGGCCACCATTTCGATATTTTGTTCCTTCCAATAGCCACCTTAACGATATCTTTCCATCGTAGCGGTGGAGTTCTCTCCTGTAGCAATGGTCCATAATGCTCTTCGATGATCTTTGCGGACATCTTTTCATGATCCCACCCATCAGGGAATAACTTCTCCCCCGCATGAGAAAAGGGGAGGTGACCTATCAAGTTGTGCATATAAAATTCCCATGTACGCAACCTTCCATGGAAGGCTCAAGC
>CAZSUE010000360.1:0-5565 GCA_964609045.1 uncultured archaeon
TGCACCGATCGCTCTACGACCCAGAGGTACGAGAGAAGGCGCTCCAACTCTTCTTTTATTTCCATAGCGAAGACCTCCTTTCGGCTGAAACGCACCCAGACACTATCGTTCCGTTCCCGGTGGTCATTCTCACCGGCGTCATACGGCGGATGTTCGCTCTTCCCATCCCCATCGCGTACCAGCTCGCAACGGTATCAAAGGCGTTACCCTGTACAAGGGACGACCCGTTTGAATACGAACCGCGCGACACCTACACATTCCATCTCTCGAATGTCCTGCGGTCCGATGCGATCCATGCGACATGGAACGAAGGCGAGAATCATACCGAAGGGATCGCTCGTGAGCTGAAAAAGAGGCTGTGGACGACCCAACAGGTCATCGAGGGTATCCGGGCGCGGGCGAAAGCGAAAGACCCCGATACCGGTGAGAATTTGCTATTTGCATGGCCGCCAAAATTCTTCTTGCCTCTCCGGGAGGAGTTTCAACAACCGATCCTCTCCAAATTGGGCTTCATTGCCAGATATGAGAGCGTTATGGCTTATTTGGCCATCCGCGAGAGTCGAACGCTCCCCAGAAAAGAGCGGGAGCGCTCGGGGTTCTGTTACACACTTCTATCTATTGGTGGCGAACGATTTGAGGTACTGAATACCGAGACCGCGGACCAGCTCGACGCGGAGGCGTTTGGCGGGTGGATACTCACCGAGGATTCGGTCGAAGGCGAGCGCGCGCAAATGGCGTACCCCGATTATCCCAATCGGAAGGCGTTCTGGGTGCCGAAAAACCAACAAGTGCATCTCGCTCGGTTGACGCGGGTGAATGCGACGCCGGACTATTCACGGGTCATTATCCATTTGGATCTGACCTCAGGGACGCAATCGCCAGAAATTGTGGACGGTCGACGCTACATCATGCATCAACGCTTCATCGACTGGAACACGGATCGGGTCATCGATCGGTTACGAGAGATAGACGGGATGCCGCACCCTGCCGTTCAACTGTTAAGTGATCCCGTCGATTATTGCGCTCGATCGGGAGTATCGCATGTTGTCGAGGCGCACGCGCTTGAAGTGGCCGGAACGGTCGGGCTGACCGAGAGCCAGAAGAGGGCGTTCTCCCACCTCCTCGACCTCGATCTCACATTGGTATGGGGTCCGCCGGGAACGGGCAAGACCCATTTTCTCGCGCTCGCCGTCCTTTCATTGATCGAAGCGCATCGGCGCGCCGGTGAGCCGTTCAAAGTCCTCCTCTCCGCTTATACCCATAGTGCGATCGAGAATTTGCTCACCAAGATCGAGGAATTACAGCAGCAGTTCGTTGTCTGGCACGATCGTTTCTATACGGTCAAACTCGGCAGGATCAAGACCCAGGGCTGTGAGAGCGTCTATTCTCTTGATCATAGGGACTGTGTGGAATACCTCTCTTACCACGACCGCTGTATCATCGGTGGGACAACCTACTCCATGTTCAAGGGGTTCAAGCACGATCTGTCCACGCCCTTCGATCTCGTCGTTCTCGATGAAGGGTCACAGATCCGTGTCCCGGAGTCATTGCTCCCGATATCTCGGCTGAAGCGAGGCGGCAGGCTCCTCATCGCCGGCGATGACAAACAATTGGCCCCGATCGTCAATGGCTACTATCCAGAGGTGGAGCCAGAGGAACCGATACTACACCGATCCATTTTCGTGGCACTACGAGAAGCGGACCGTGGTCATGAGAAGATCACACGCCAGCTCTTAGAGAACTTCAGAATGAATGCTACATTGTGCGAATTCCCGGCCCAATATCTCTATGGGGAGCATTACACCAGTGCGGATCGTGCGATCGCTTCGAGAAGACTGAACCTCGCCATCGATCGGGTGGAGGACCCGTTCGTCGAAGCGGTATTAGATCCAGACTATCCATCGGTGGTATGCGTCATAGAGGGGCTGAAGGCCGGTGCGGAGAACCTCGTGGAGGCTCGGCTTGTGGCTGAGGTCGTTGCTGAGCTACGAAAGAGACTTTGCCAGCAGAACAATAATCTCTATCCGAACGACCGAAGAGGGAACCGCCGATTCTGGAAGGATGGGCTGTTTATCGTTTCACCGCACCATGTACAGATACGGGCGATCCGGAAGGCCTTATTTCGCAAAGGGTTGCAAGCGCCATTCTTCGTCGATACCGTGGACAAGATGCAGGGACAGGAGTGCGACAGTGTTATCGTAAGCTATGGCGTCTCCGATCCCGAATATGCGATGCAAGAGGGCGAGTTCATCTACTCGCTCAATAGGCTGAATGTTGCGATCACCAGGGCGCGGACCAAGAGCGTCGTCTTTTTACCGAGGCCGTTATTGACCCCTACCCTCCAGACGCTCGAAGACCCGGATGCGATAGAGGGTATCTCGTATATGCTGGAATTAGAGAACTACACGAAGGATGGAGATGCAGAGCGACGGTTCGCGATGGATGACGGCGTCGAGGTTCTCGTGCTGCGACGATGAGGGAATATCTTCGATGTGTCGTTGTCGTAGAACGGAAAAAGGCAGCCCGAAGGAACGCGTTCTGCCTGTTGATCTTTGGTGAAAAACCGGCTCCCCGACGACTCACCCAAATTTTTTAAAGGATGCTCCTTGTATATTAGGTTATCGAAGAAGTGAAATAATGGATGCCGTTTTGGAGACCTCGAAGCATACGAACGCAATAGCTCGACCGCAGTCGGCGCCGAGGGTATGGCGCGCCCCTCATGCTCGAAAACCGCTTTGGACGAGGGCGGACTGTGGAAGTTGGACCCGCGTCATCGATCGCCACACTCGGGATGTTGCGCCAATTATCATGCCTAACGAAAAGAGGGGTCGATAAAATGAGAGCGAAAATGCTCGTACCGATCGTCGTCGCTCTCGCCATGATGATCTCAGGACTCTTGGTAGGGGCCGGACCAGTTCGCGCCGATGTCGAACCCAACGACACCTTCGGCGACGCGGAAGAGATAACGGAGGGGTCGTACTCGGGTAATGTGAATTCCACGGACGAGAAGGATGTTTACAAGATCAGTTTGCAGCCGAGCTCGATAATCAGTATAGACTACACCTCGCAGGCCACGACAAATAGTGAGCAGGTCTTGAGGTTCTACAATCCCTCGAGAGACCAAAAGTTCTCTCTCAGCTCGAAAGAGGGCGCCACCGACAGTGGTGAGTACTACCTCTCTGCTGAAACAGAAGCGGACTACTGGTTCATCGAGGTGGAGGCCGATTACGGAAGCTACGGGGAATATTCCTTCGAGGTCGTCCTCTCCAGCCAGGACGACGCCGGCAGCGGCGAGGATGTACCGGCCGCGTTCGGTGACGCACTGGAGATAACCGAGGGCGAATACACGGGCATCGTCATGGACGAGGACGATAAAGACACCTATAAGTGCCAACTTCAGCCCGGCTCGATAGTCGGCATAAACTACACTTCGCATGCCACGACAAATAGTGAACAGGTCTTGAGGTTCTACGACCCCTCGAGGGAGAAGAAGTTCTCTCTCAACTCGAAAGAGGGCCTCAGCACCAGCGGTGAGTACTATTTGAGCGCGGAGAACGGCGCCGATCACTGGTTCGTCAGGGTGGAGGCCGATTACGGAAGCTACGGCGCGTATTCTTTCGAGATCGAAATCTCCAGCCAGGACGACGCCGGCAGCGGCGAGGATGTACCGGCCGCGTTCGACGACGCACTGGAGATAACCGAGGGCGAATACAGCGGCATCGTCATGGATGAGGACGATGAAGACACCTACAAGATCCACATTCAGCCCGGCTCGATAGTCGGTATAGACTACACATCGGAGGCCACGACAAATAGCGAGCAGGTCTTGAAGTTTTACGACCCCTCGAGGGAGAAGAAGTTCTCTCTCAAATCGAAAGAGGGCCTCAGCACGAGCGGTGAGTACTATTTGAGCGCGGAGAACGACGCCGATCACTGGTTCGTGAGCGTGGAGGCCGATTACGGAAGCTACGGCGCGTATTCTTTCGAGATCGACCTCTCCAGCCAGGACGACGCAGGGACCGGTGTGGACGCCCCTTCGGACCGCCAGGGCGCCCCGACCATCCAACCGGGCGAGGATATGAACGGCGTCCTCATGGACGAGGACGAGACGGACATGTTCGCTTTGGAGCTGACAGCGGGAGATATCGTTATGGTGAACTATACATCCCAGTCCCCTGCAGATGCAGAACAAGAACTCTATCTGCTCGACCCGGACAACAACGAGGTGGTCTCGCTGAAGTCCAAGCAGGGAACCGAGAAGACGGGCGATCATGTGCTTTCCAACAGCACCCCCGCCGGGATGTGGCACATCACGGTGGAGGCCGAGTACGGAAGCTATGGAGCTTACTCCTTCGACATTGATGTGGACCGGCAGAACGACGCGGGGATAGACGGCGATGCGGCGGACGCGGGAGCCGGTGCAACATTGCCCGAATCTGCCACCGCCATTTCCACCGGCTCGTTCGACGGCTATTTGAGGGAGCCGGAGGATGTTACAGATGTGTACACGCTGGAATTATTGGACGGCGAGGCTTTGACGGTGGACACAGATCCGCAGAACACGCTTAGTCTGGACATCTATCTTTACGACGACCAGTTCACGAGTCGGGACGAAGAGACGGACAGAGAGACGGGCGTGCCTTCCAGCGTAGGATTCACCGCTTCGGCCGACACGATCATGTATATCTGGATGGAATGCGACGAGGGATACGGTACCTACTCGCTGGACATAGAGGTCACTACGGCCGAGGAGCTGGAACCGGTCACAGTGGAGGTGTCGGAGGTCACGGGATCTTCGGTCGAGCTATCGTGGAGCCAGAGTGAGGTATCCGATCTCGACCGGTACGAGATCTATATGTCCCCGATGTCAGGCAGTTTGGGCGAGCGGTTCGAAACGGTGGAACAACGCGACACTACCACGGTCACGGTGGAGAATCTTCCGTCAGAGAGCAGTTTCTATTTCACGATCAGAGTGGTCAATACAGCTGGCACCTACGCCGACTCCGATCAGGTGGAAGCCACCACATTGAGCGGAGATGACCAACAGGACGGTACGGGCGACAACGGAGATGACCAACAGGACGGTACGGGCGACACTAACCTTACCGATGATGAAGTGGAGGAAGCCGAGAACATCATAGAACGGATCTGGGTCGGCGGCGTGATCTGCATCGCCCTCGCCGTGATCATACCCCTCATCATCGTCGTCGTGATCATCATCGTGGTTTTAAAGTTGGTGAGGAGCGACAAGGGCGGCGGGCAGCAGCCTCCGCAACAACCGACCCAGCAGTGGTCGGCGCAACAACCGTCCCAGCAGCAGCGGCCGCAACAGCAGCGCAGGGATCCATCTCAACCCCCGGACTCGTTCCAATAATAGCGGCCTCGGGACCTACTGAACGCCGCCTCCAGCGGGCTCTCTTTCGAGGGTGGTGTGTCACAATTTCCCATTTCTTCTTTGCTACCACACCACCCTCACTTGGGAGTGGTAACTGAACAACCGATCGTGGATCGGGTCGCGGCAGCGTACCCTATTCTATAATGGTCAGTATACCCACACCCCCGGTT
>CAZSUE010000361.1:0-5550 GCA_964609045.1 uncultured archaeon
TATCGGCGATCTCGTTGAGCACGAACACGAAAATATGCGAGCAGACACCGATGAGAAAGAGGAGCACCAGCTGGATCGCCGGGGTGCCGAAACCGATGGGCGCGCCCGCGGCGATGGCGCCGAAGAGCGGTGCGTACCCGATGAGCACGGACGAATGGAGCCGGGCGAGGGTGATATATTCGCGTACCCGCCCCGCACGCGAAACTGTCGCTGCAGCTGTATTTGGTCCGGGTGCCGGCCCCCATCCCGGTTTTTGAGTTGCGCTCACGGTCTCACCGGCGCTCTTTTTACCGTTCAGTCGCGTCCGATGGCCACCATCCGATCCAACGCGTCCTTGGCACCTTCGATCATCTCATCGTCGAGGTCGACCTCATCCTCCAATTGTTCGAGCGCGCGCAGCACCTTCGGGAGTGTGATCTTCTTCATATTGTGGCAGACCGCGCGCGCGACCGGGTAGAAGGTGCGATCGGAAAATAATGTCCCGAGCCGGTACGCCATCTCTTTTTCGGTCCCGACGATGAACTCGTCGGCATCGGATTCGCGCACACGGCGCACCATGCCGGATGTCGATTCCACATAGTCCGCGACCTCGATCACCTCCGGCGGGCATTCGGGGTGCACGAGTATCTCGGCCTTTGAATGCTCCGATCTCAGATCGGTCAGTTGCTTGGGCGTGATATCCTGATGATGCACATGGCAATACCCCGGCCAGTAGATGATCTCCACTTCCGGCAGTTGCGACTGGACATAATGGCCGAGGTTGGTGTCGGGAACGAAGATGACCCGCTCTGCGTCCAGTGAGCCGACCACCTTCACCGCGTTGCCGGAGGTGCAGCAGATATCGGCCTCGGTCTTCGTCGCGGCGGTGGTATTTACATAGGCGACCACCGGCACGCCCGGATGCTCCGCTTTGAACGCGCGGAGGTCGTCCACATCGGCCATGGCCGCCATGGGACAGCGCGCACCCTTATCGGGGATCACCACACATTTTTCGGGGTTGAGCACCTTGGCCGATTCCGCCATGAAATCGACACCGCAGAAGATGATGACATCGGCGTCGGTGTCCATGGCGAGCTTTGCCAGCGCGAGCGAGTCGCCGAGATGATCGGCGATCTGCTGGATCGCTGGCAGCTGGTAATTGTGAGCGAGAATGACGGCGTTCCTCTCGCGCTTGAGTTCTTCGATCCGTGCGGCGACCTCCTCCGTATCGGAGCCGGTCTCACCGTGCGGTGGTCGGTCCGCTGCCTTTTTTTCGTCCGTCATCATATCCCTCGTTTGGTTCGCTGCACTTCGTCTTTCGGTCCATTCGGTCGCCATATGCGATCGGAAAAGCCCAGGTCGTCTCGCCGCTCTCACTTTATTTCGACATACAGCTCCGGCAGAGCCCGCCCATCTCCCAGTAGCATGCCACGCAGACATCGCGATGGCAGTTGATACATTCTCGCACCGCCGGCTTCTGACCGCATCGCTCACACATCTGGGTCTCACCATCGAGGTGGACCTCGACCTCGAAATGGCCGTTGTCGTTCACATAGATGTAGAGCTCGTCCTTGGGCGATATATCGAGCTTGTCCCAGAGCTCGCTGGGGATCACGATCGAGTGGCCGCTTTTCGATTTGATGATCTTCGTGGGGAGCTTGACGGTCGCCATTGGATCGCAATGCTGTATGTTGTTTTGCTATTTTGACCTTTGGCTTCTGCCCCATCGTTCGTCCTCTCTCGCGGGGCGCACGCTTTTGCCCGGGCCATCATTTTTTCCTCCGCGAGCTACTCTGTGTCGTCCAATAGTTCCAGCGCCGCGTCGATGAACGCGGGCAGATCGCCGGGATGGCGGCTGGAGACGAGATTATCGTCGACCACCACCTCTTCGTCCACATAGGACGCACCGGCGTTCTTGATGTCCTGGACGATCGAGCGGTAGCCGGTAATGGTCCGCCCCTCGAGCACCTGCGCGGTGATGAGGAGCTGCGGCGCGTGACAGATCGCGAACACCGGTTTGGAGCTGATGACGAACTCGCGCACGAACGCGACGGCGTCGTCATCGACGCGGAGCTTATCGGGCGAATAGCCGCCGGGGATGAGAAGCGCGTCGAAATCGTCGACGGCGGCATCCGCCACCGCCTTATCGATGGTCGTCTCCGCACCTCCGCGTTTGCCCCTGACCGTCATCCCCGCTTCCAAGCCGACGGTGACGAGGTCATAGCCCGCGTTCTCGAATGCTGCGGCCGGTTCCGTGTATTCGCTATCCTCGAACAGATCGGTGATGATCACTGCTATGGTTCTCATATGGTCAACTCCTTGATTTTGGTTGATTCATTAATGAATTGATGGATTGATGGATTGATGGATTTGTTGTATTTTGGGCCCCGATTCTATCCCGGTGTGAAAGGGAAAACCGGAGTCCTATTTTTCTTCGATCGGGCACCGGATAGACGACCAGCCCTTTGTCCCGCCGAGCACGACCACGAGCTGTTCGTAGCCCGCGCGGCGGAGGATGCTTGCAGCCACGGTGGCCCGCAGCCCGGAACCGCAAAAGACATAGATCGTTTCGTCGTCCGGCACCTCATCCATCCGCTCCATAAGCTGGGTGAGATGGATATGTTTTGCGCCATGGAGCCGACCTTCGCTGTTTAGTTCCTCGCTACTGCGCACATCGAGGAGGAACGGTCCATTGGCGGCATCGAGCGTGGTGCATGCGGCTTCGACGCCCGCCGTCTGGATGCTGGCGCCCGCATACCCCGCCATGTGCCAGGCGGTCATCCCGCCGGCGAGGTGCGCGTCGATACGATCGAACCCGACCCGCCGCAGCATATCCACCACTACGGAGGGGTCATCGCCCTCGGTCACGAGATAGAGCGGTCGGTCCTCGTCGAGGAACCACCCGGCGAAGGAGGGAACGCCGTCCTCCCAGATGGAGAGCGCGTTCGGGATATGCGAGGTGCAAAACGCATACGGCGAGCGCGTATCGAGGACGGTGCCGCGTTTGGATTTGCGTACGAACGCGTCGGGCGCCAGCGGGGTTGATGCGGGGAGCGATGCGAGCGGTGGCGCACCCCGGATGTTCAACCGCTCCATGGTCCGAAAATACGGCGGCCGCTCCAATTGTTGGGTGACGCGCTCGACGAACGCGCGTTTCGAGCCTTCGTGGGGGTCGAGGTCGAGGTGCGGTCTCTCGCGCTTTTCCAACCCGATGGTGGTCCATTCCCGATCGGCGATCATCGACCCACAGACCGACCCGGCGCCGTGCGCGGGACAGAGGATCACATGGTCGCCCAGCGGGAGCACCGTCTCGGTGAGCGACTCGTACATCTTCGCCGCCAGCGAGGGGGCGCGGTCCATCCCAAAGAGGTCCACGCGCCCGAGGTCGCCGGCGAAGATAAGGTCGCCGCAAAAGAGCATCCAGGGGTTGTCGTTTTCGTCTTTGAGGAGATAGCTCATGCTCCCGGGTGTATGGCCCGGCGTATGGAGCGCCTCGAGCGAAAGCTCGCCCACCGAGAAACGATCGTCCGCTCCAACCGGGTTGCCGTACGCGTACTCGAGCTGCGCATCGGCGTGCCAGATATCGGCACGGGTGCGTTTGGCGAGCTCGAGCGAGCCCACGACGAAATCCTCGTGGCGATGGGTCTCGAGGATCGCGGTGATGTTCAGCCCACGCCTCGCGGTGATGTCTAGATAGACCTCGCAATCGCGGCGCGGGTCGATCACCACTGCTTCCGTATCGGAACCGATACAGTACGAAAAATGTGCGAGCCCCGGTGAGACGATGCGTCGGAAAAACACGTTCGAACACGCTTCCTCATGAACGATCAACTATTGATCCATATCCATTTTCTATGCGCTGTTTTTGATGTGCTGGAAGCACGATCACGGACCGGGCGTGGCGCCCTTTTCCGCGTCCATCTTATCGAGGAGGTCCACGAACATCTGGAACTCCGGTGCCTCCGATATCGGATATTTCTTGAACACCGTGATCTCTCCCTCTTCGTCGATGAGGATATTTGCGCGCTCGGATGCGCCCGTTTCTTCGTCGAAGATGTCGTACTTCATCGCCACCTCGCCGTGCGGCCAGAAATCGGAGAGGAGCGCGATGTTGTTGATGGCCAGCCGCTTCGCCCACGCTTCCTTCGATGGGACCGGGTCGACACTGATGCCGACGGCCACGGTCTCGTGCTGGACGAAATCGAGATAATGCTTCTCCAAACGCTGCATCTGTTTTTGGCACACAGAGGTCCAGGCCAACGGGTGGAACGAGAGGAGCACGCGTTTGCCGCGATAATCGGAGAGTTTGAACATCTCGCCGTCATGGGTCTTTAGTTCGAAATCGGGTGCTTGGGCGCCTACTTTCATTCTCATGCTATCAGTTTCCGGGGGTGGGGTAGAGTGGACATAGGATGGGAGCTCTGGGTGCTCTGGGGGGTTTCTGCTCGGTCTGGTCGGTATGATCGTGTGGTCTCATTTCGTAAGGATCGTCCGTAGCGCATCACGCCGCTCCTTCTTCGTCTGTGCCTCGGTCACGGGGTTATGATCGCCCAAGAGGCGTGCGGTGAAGGACGGTGTCTCGCGCTCGTAGAAGATGCCCACCGGCATGCGCTCCGTTTCGTCCACCCGCTCGCGTATCAGATCCCTGGCACCCTCGTACCCGTCCGGCGTGTCCACCACTTCGACGAGCTCGTTATAGAGCTGGTAGGTGTTGCGGAACACGACCGACGGCTGGAGCACATGCACGAGGGAGAACCCTTCGTGTTCTATGGCGCGCACCATACAAGTGGCGAGATGGTCGATCTTGCCCGCATAACCGCGTGCGATAAAGGTCGCACCTGCATCGAGGAGCAGCGCCAGCGGGTTCAGCGGGTCCTCCACATTGCCTTCCGGTGTGGACGGGCCTTTATACCCGCGCTCGCTTGTGGGCGAGAACTGGCCGGTAGTGAGCGCGTAGGCACCGTTATCGTGGACGATGACCGTAATATCTGCGTTGCGTTTCGCCGCGAAGATGAGGTGCGCGAGCCCTTCGCCGAAGCTGTCGCCGTCACCGACGAAGGTCGCCACCTTCAGATCGGGGTTGGCGAGCGTGATGCCCTCGATCGTCGCGACCGAGCGCCCGTGCAGCGAATAGAACGAATTGAGCTCGAGATAATCGACGATCTTGCCGTGACAGCCGATGCCGGAGGCGACGACAAGCGCTTTGCGGGGGACGCCCTTTTCTTCCAGCTGCTCCACCGCCTTCTGAAATGCGTTGAGTATGCCGAAATTACCGCACCCGGGGCACCATGTGATCGTTGCGTCCGTTGATAGGTCCGACATTCATACCGCCTCCGCGAGCTCATCGGCGAGCTCATGCGGTTCGAACGGCCTCCCGTCGTAGCGTGTGATCACCGCGTCGGCGCGGAGGCCCGCCTTTTCGAGGAGCAGCGTGGCGAACTGGTGTGAGGCGCTCTGTTCCACCACGACGATCTTCTTCTCGCGATACTGTTCCAGCTCCCAGACCGGCAACGGCTCGAGATAGATCGGTTGGACCAGCGCGACATCGAGGTCGGCGGCGGCGACCGCTTC
>CAZSUE010000362.1:0-5530 GCA_964609045.1 uncultured archaeon
AGCCATGCATGGGATGGGGTAAAAGTCGAGCGCTTAAGAGCGTTTTGGATGGTTGTTTCGCCAGCCATGCCGCTAGGTAAGCAGTAATGTCGACACAAGAGCGGATAGCGCCGGCGAGGAGGAGGACCCAGGGACAATAGTTACATACGCGCGACCGCTTTGTGACGATGGGCGCCCATCCCTTCATGGAGCAGTCCGCACCACCTGCGGAACCCTGGTATGATATCATGTCACGAAAGAACCAAAACTGGATCAGGAAACATAAGCACGACCATTTCTATCGCAAAGCGAAACAGAATGGTCACCGCTCCCGTGCCGCATACAAATTGAAACAGATCGACGACAAGTTCAATATCTTCCACAAGGGCGACATCGTCCTCGACCTCGGCTGTTCGCCCGGTGGCTGGACGCAGGTGGCCGTGGAACGCACTGGCGCGGAGGGAACGGTGATCGGCGTCGACCGCGACCCTATGCGGCCGGTGGAGGGCGCGCGCTTCATCCGCGGTGATATCACGAAAGAGCGGACGCGCCAGCAGCTGCGCAAAGTGCTTCGGGAGGCGGTGGCATCGACGGGGAGCGAGGGGGCAGACCGCGATGCGAGCGGCGAAGGTGAAGGAGAAAGTGAAGGAGAAAGTGAAGGAGAAGGTGAAGGAGAAAGTGAAGGAGAAGGTGTCGCGGAAGTTGAAGTTGAAGTTGAAGTGGAAGTTAAAGCAAAAGCGGAAACTGAAGCTGATGGCGTACCCGCAGCCAGTGCGGAGGAGCCGACGGTGGAAGGTAAAGCGGCACCGCTCGCAGATTGCGTGATTTCGGATATGTCGCCTAATATCAGTGGTATCTATTCCATGGACCAGGCGCGGTCGGTCTACCTCGTGGAGCACGCGTTCCAGATCGCCGTCGAGTTCGTGCATCCCGGCGGGAATTTCGTGGCGAAGGTGTTCGAAGGCGCGGATTTTGAAGAGCTCTATCATCGGCTCAAACGTAAGTTTGGCTCGTTTCGGACCTTTTCCCCCGCCGCGTCGCGCAAATCGAGCTCGGAAAAGTATCTCCTAGGGAAAGGTTTAAAGCCGCAGGACTGATATTGGCCGTTTTAAGGGGTTGAAGCACTGCAGGGTGCGGTTTCTCCGCGATGAACAGAGACGATGAGCGATAGAGGATGGGTGGAAAAGGATGGCAGCCGACGGTTCGACCACCGATATTTTCCAATTACTCAACGATGCGACGATCAACTACAGGCTCTGGAGTTCAGACCGCGACCAACCGCTGGAGCAGCGGTTCTCGGTGAAAAAGGACGAGTCCGGATACGATATCCCCACATTGGTCTTCAGCCATCCCCAAAAGAACTACTGGATCGGACGTGACGGACGGTTGTTGCGCTCGGTCGCCGTCGCAGATGAAGGATCGCTCGAACGTAGCGCCAAATGGACGGGCAAGAACAAGCTCGTGTTGAATTCGAAAGCAACCGGGACGGGATTGCCGGAAAAGATCAACTATGAATCCACGGTGGATCGTGTCCGGGGGAGCGCGATCCAGTTCTACGAGAAGAGCACGGACGAGGCGGGCAACGAGGCGCCACGCTCCATGCGTTCGAAAGAGACGGTCGAGGGGCGCGGCATCCTCCATGATCTCACGCTCGAAGCGGTGACCGGTGCGGAACCGACCCAAGCGGCACTGACGCGGCAGTATTGTCTCGATCCGCGCTACGCGTTCCTCTCCACCTTCGACGACCCCGATCCGTTCTTCCTCTTCGTCAGCCCATGGGAGCTGGCGGAGTGCCTCCCGTTCGTGGTGGGGAAGGTCAATGAGCACGAGCGCCCGATCAAACTGAACTATCGCGCCGATTATCCGCCCAACGCGCAGCAGGGGATGTTCGGGATCAAGTGCCAGGAATACGAGATCGAAGGGGTCTCGAAATACCGGCTCGCCATCACCGAACGCGATCGGATCACCCTCGACCAGATCCCGCTCCTCCGCTACAAGATCAAAAAGAGTCATGTCCAGGAGTACACCATCGTCGGCGGCGGCTCCAGCGAGGTACGATCGCTGGGCAAGATCCAGCACTCGGATTGGGAGAACGCGGACCAAAAGGTACGTTACAGCCTTCACGCCGAAGGATACGTGGTCAATGTAGGGTATCCATTGCTGCTCGGCGGGAGCTGGATCGAGCGCGTCGCTATCACGCATGCACCACACCTCCTCGGGCAGCTCCAGAAGGAGACGATGACCCAAACCTTTATCGAACCGAGCCTCGGGCGACGCGTGCTCGAAAAAGAGACGCACGCTCTCGTCGACGACGACGCCGGCGAGGTGGTGACGACGATCCGCCAGCGTGGTGGGGGCGGTTCGGATGCAGAGGTGGGATCGGGATCGGGATCTGGGTCAAAGTCAGAGTCAGAGGCAGGGTCAGAATCAGAGTCAGGGTCAGGGTCAGAGTCAGAGGGGAGGGGATGGGTGGAGCATGAGGACCGCTCAGATATGAACTATATCGGTGCGGAGGAGTTCGTCTTCAGTCGTGAGGGGGGGCTCGAGCTCGTCGAGACCGCGCTCTATCACCCCGCGGATGTGCAATCGTTCGAGTTCGAAGAGGACGCACTCCTCTTCGAGTTCGACGACGAACTTTGACCGCTTCCATTCCATCCCCTCTTAGGTTACCGTTGTGGCTGGCCGAGAACTCCGCCGCGGCTAAGCCACTATATATCCTTTGCCCAGAAAGGCTAAATACTAAAATGACCGGCGCCGCAATAAAACGGGTTCTCCGTCAGCCTCTGTGGGCTTCATGCCTACGAACATATTACATCATATCCCAGCATATCATAACATATCATAACATATCATAACATATCATAACAGCGCGCGCCAGTGGACGGGTCTGTCCCAACGCGACGGCGCCCCCCGTCGGTGAACGCCCGCCAAGTGCCTGCGAACCGAACTCGGCCCCGTGCGGCCGACCAGCCGCTGCGTTCGGTCGGCTCTTGGTGTGGCAGGGTTCGGTCTCGAACTGCGTTTTGCTCGCCGGCGCTCGCGGCGGTTCTAATGGAGCGTGGTGAGAAAATGGGCGATAAAGAACGCCGATTCCCCCGGCCGTCTCATGGGGTATGGGCCAGGGCGAGTTGCGGAATACTTTCAACCACCCCTCGGCAACTATTTTAACCTATAACCGACCTCAGCCACAGGCCGACCGCCGGTGTCAGCGTGTCGCCCCGCATCTCTCTTGCGACGGTCTTTGGGCTAGCACACCGCTATCGTGATGATGAAGATGGCTGCAAAAAATCAAAGTGACCGCAAACGTGATCGTGATCGTGATCGTACCCGTGAACAAACGCTCGATATGTTCGTCACCGACGAGCGCGAAATGCCGGAGGAACCGGAAGAAGAGCCCGCTGCCTTCGTCGGGGAGGAGACGAAGAGAGCACCGGCCGAAGTGGATGTGGCCGTGGATGTGGCCGCAAAGAACGAAACGGATCCGGGGCATGGCGCCTCACCTTTGCTCCACGCGGACGAGCTCGAGCTTGAGCTCGAGTCCGAGTTCGAGTTCGAGTTCGAACTCGACGAGGACGCATTCACGCTCATCCACACCTCCGATTGGCATCTCGGCCAGAAGCTCGCCAACCATGACCGGAAGGCGGAGCACGATGCGTTCCTCCACTGGCTCCTCGATCAGCTTCAGCACTGTGATGCGGACGCACTCCTCGTCTGCGGCGACATCTTCGATTCCGCCAACCCTCCCATCAGTGCGATACGCCAGTTCACCACATTCTTCGTCGCCGCAATAGGAGTTTGCGACAATATCGTGATCATCGCCGGCAACCACGATTCGGTGGGCAGGCTCGATGCACTGGAGCCGTTCCTCACCGCGATCGGTGTGCACCTCGTCACGTCGCTCAGAGGCGATATCGAGGACTGTCTCCTCACGCTCACCGACGCGAACGCTGAACCTGCGGCAGTAGTGGCGGCGATACCCTATCTCCGCGCCGTGGACCTCCCGCCGCCTCCCGCCGGCGAGGCCGGTGATGACCAAGCAAGTCGGCTTTGCGAGGCGATGAGCGCGGTCTATGGCGCGGTGGACGAGGCGTACCCGCAAACTCGAAGCCAGCGTCAAAATGAACGCGAGCTCCCGCTCATTGTCACTGGCCATCTCTTCGTTCGCGGCGGACGACAGTCGAAGGAAAGCGAGCGACCGGTACAGCTCTCGGCTGGCCGCCTCCAGGTCGTACCGGCGACGATCTTTCCTTCCCATTCGGTCTATGTCGCACTGGGTCATCTCCATCGGCCCCAACAGATCGACGCCGATATGCCGGTCTATTACAGCGGCGCGCCGATACCGCTCTCCTTTGGTGAGGCGAGGAACCGTCAGTGCGTCAATATCGTGCAGTTCCCATCGGCAGCAGCGTCCCCAAACCGCGCGTCCACCCAAACCTCGGTTGTGCATCTGCCGGTGCCGCGGTTGGTAGAGATGTACGATGTTCGCGGTGATTTCGACACGGTATGCGAAGAACTGGACGCGCTCGTAAACGAGTATCCGGCAGCAAGCACCGCCACCGCGAAGGAGAGGGGTGGAACCCCGCATCGCGCCGCCGTCGCACGGGTCACCGTCCAGCTCTCCGAGCCGGTGCCGGACCTCCGCGCCAGGGTGACCGAGCGCGTGGAGCGATCGGCCGTTATCATTCTCGCCGTACGACGCGAGGGCGACGAGCGGTGGGGGCTCCCCGAGACGATGAGCCACGAGGTGGAGCTCGAGGAATTGGCGCCGCCGGAGGTCTTTCGGCTCATGTACCGCTCCAATCACGACGACGACCCGCCGGAGGAGCTGTTCGAAGCGTTCGAAACGATCTATGCTGAGGTCCAAAGCGAACATCTCCCAGAAGAGGCTCCCGGGGGTGGATAGGCGTGCGCATACTCAAGATCACCGGGAAGAACATACGCAGCCTCTACGGTTCGTTCGAGATAGATTTCGAGCGTGAGCCGCTCAAGAACGCACAACTGTTCGCCATCGTCGGCCCGACCGGCGCGGGGAAGAGCACCATCCTCGATACCGTCTGCCTCGCGCTCTACGGCACCTGTCCACGGGTCAAGGCCGAGGGGCGTGGGAAGATGGTCGACGAACTGCGAAGTTCCGACCCCCGGACCGCGCTCAGTAGGGGCACCGGCGAGGGGTTCGCCGAAGTCGAGTTTTGCTACCAGTCCACCCGGTATCGCGCACGTTGGTATGTCCGCCGCGGCGGAAGGAAACGCACGGGCAATCTCCAACCGGTCCAGCGCGAGCTGATCGACCTCGACGCCGACCGGACCATCGCCGACGGCAAGCGCGATGTCAAGCATACCATTCGGAAGTTGACCAAGCTCGATTTCAATCAGTTCAGCCGCTCCGCGCTCCTCGCACAGGGCGATTTTGCCGCGTTCCTCCACGCACCGGCGAAAAAGCGCGCGCGACTCCTCGAGAATATCACGGGGCTGGAAGTCTACACCAAGCTCTCGATCCGTGCGCATGAACGAGCGCGTGAAGTGAAAGACCGCCTCGACCAGTTGGGAAGCA
>CAZSUE010000363.1:0-5519 GCA_964609045.1 uncultured archaeon
CATTCCTCGCTTCGCTCGGAGTCAGCGTCCGTCGACAAGTGTGTCGCCGGATCCCTCGTTCCCCTGTCCCCCCGTTCCCCTGTTTTTCATACCGATCCGATCCGCAGCTCATTCCAACCGGTCGGACTCTTCGAGCGGCTCTCCCCGCCCGAACGATTGTGGCCCGCGCAATATCTCTTGCTCCTTTCTCGGGGCAGGAGACCAGAGACCAGATCGCGTTTTGAGTCTTCGGTCGACTGTCGACTGTCGACTCTTATAGTTATAGATATAGATGTAGTTACAGCTATAGTTATGGTTATAGTTATAGTTATATTCCTGTTCCCAGTCTAATATTACCCATCCTCTATTATCGGTATAACGCATCATCGCCGCTTCATCCACCGCAACCGGACTGACTGGCCAGTCGATAGATGGATACCCCAACCTATTTGTCCCTGTTGCGTTATAACTCCATCTGAACCCCCGTTCTTTTGGTGATCATATGCACGATCCGTCAGACCGCACCCTTTTCCATCCATTCGTATCGTCCATCGTCGTTCTCATCCTTCTTGCAGGCGCCGTGACACCGCTCCTTTCCGCCACGCTCGCCTCGGAGCCGTCCAAAGCGTCACCAGCCGCGCCGCGGCGCGATTTCGCTCCATACACCATGAACGGGAGCGCCGCGTACGATTGGATCGACGCGCACCGTCTCGGCCAGCGTGTCAGCGCAGACGAGAGCTACGGCGGTGTTGAGGGGATGGGCGACGACGACGCCACCAGCGCCATCGATATCGGCTTTGCGTTCACCTTCTATTGTATCGCGTACACCGAGCTCTACATCGGCTCCAACGGCATCGTCAGCTTCCACGATACGCCCGGTGCCACCGATAGTTATAGCGGCGCGATCCCGTCCGCCGAGGAGCCCAACGCCGTCATCGCGCCGTACTGGACCGACCTCGACCCCGGCGAGGCGACCGGCGATGTCTATTATTACCGCAATCTCACCGCCGCAACGTCCTATATCGTCGTCGAGTGGTGGGAGGTCGAAAAATATGGCTCCTCCGGGAGCAACGAGAGCTTCCAGCTCGTGCTCTACGAGGACGGGCGCATTCTCTTCCAGTACGCCTCGCTCAGCTACGACATGACCGGGGGCTTCCCCGTGGGCATCGAGGACGAGACCGGCACGCGCGGGCTCACTCACCCCTCACCGGAGGATCTGGATAGTAATACCCCCTGTGCCGTCGTATTGACGCCGTATCAACCGACGAACGATGTGGCGGTGGTGGGTATCAACAGCCCGCGATCCGTCATTGCGGCGGGCGAGTACGCGATCAACGGAACCGTCGAGAACAACGGCAATAGCACCCGTTCGTTCGCGGTCAACTGCACCGTCACCGAGCATGTCCCAGCGACACCGCTCAGCGAGGACTTCGAGGGCACGTTCCCGCCCACGGGGTGGACGCTCCAGCAGGATGAGCCAGGCGGTGAGAACTGGTCGCAAGCGTCGGACCCCGACAGCGGCCGCACCGTCGCCTATGTCGAGAACGGAACCTTGGGTTGGAGTAAGAGCTGGTTGATCTCGCCATCACTCGATTGTACCGCCCTCATCGATACCACACTCTCATACTGGATGGAATACGAGTACTGGTATACCTCTTCGGTGCGCATCTCCATCGACGGTGGCGCGAACTGGGAGACGGTGCGATCGTACGCCAGCGATATCGAGGCGGGTACCCAGAGCGTGGATATCGGCGCGATCGCCGACGGTGGATCGGATGTCCGTATCGCGTTCTATTTCTATAACGATCATTCGGATTATTATTCATCGTACTGGAAGCTCGACGATGTGTCGCTCACCGGCGACGAACGCGTCACCGTCTGGACCGACGAAGAGACCGCCGCGGCGGTGCCGCCGGATACCACCGCCATCGTCGTCTTCGACCACTCCTCGGGAAGGAACTGGACCGCGGTGGAGGGCGGGCGCTATATCATCAATGTCTCCACCGACGCGCATGGCGACGAGATCGCTGCGAACGATCATTATCTTCAGCAGGTGCGGGTGGAAACGCGCTACGACCTCGCCACCGTCGCCATCACCAGCCCGGAAACGACCGTCCGTACCGGCGCGCACGAAGTGAGCGGTGAGGTCGTCAACGCGGGCAACGCACCGGTCGCCAATACATCCGTCGAAGCGTGGGTCACGCAGGAGAACGACCCGCTCCTCGCAGAAGGGTTCGAGGGTAGCGTTCCACCCACCGGTTGGTCCACCAGCGTCCTCAGCGGGAGTTATGACTGGGAGCAGACCGCCGAAGGCTCGTCGCCCGAGTGCACACCGCAGAACGGCAGCTCCATGGCGTGGTATAATTCATATTATGCCGCCAGCGGGTCCGAGGCACGGCTCACGACGCCCGCGCTCGATCTCTCGGTCGATGACGAGACGCCGATGGTCGCGTTCTGGATGTACCACGATACCGGTATGGGCAACGACGAGCTTATCGTCGAAGTGGAGAACGGTACTGGCAACTGGACCGCGCTCGAGGTGTTCGAGCGCGAATCCGACACCGGTCTTTCGCACTGGGCGCGACATACCGTCGACCTCGGCGCGGTGGCCACCGCCACCACCACCATCGGCTTTCGCGCGGTGAGCGATTACGATTACAATCTCTATCTCGACACCGTCTCCGTCTTTACCACCAGCACGGTCTGGTCGAATAGGACCACCGTCCGATCGCTCGCACCGGGCGAGAGCGCGTCCTGTACCTTCCCACTTCTTTGGGACGCGGCGGAAGGGAACTATACGCTCACCATCCGTACCGACCATCCATTGGACGCGGAACCGTCCAACGACCGTATCTCGACGGCGATAACGGTGGAGGATATTGCGGACCTCGGTATCGCCGTCACCGCGCTGGACGACGGGGGGAGCTATCGCATCGGCGAACGTACCTTCGGGACCGCAACCGAAAATAAGGGCAATGTCCCCGCCACCGGCGAACAGACGGTCGAGGTCTACCGCTACGAAACACCGGTGGAGCTCTATAACGAGACCTTCGACGGTACGCCGAGCTGGACCGGCGTCGACCTCTCCGATACCGCTCACTGGCAAGTGGTGGACGATCACGGCGCGGGCGACAACTTCAGCCTCTGGTGCGGCAATATGAGCAGGGGGGGCTACGGGCCGAACTACAACGATATCGCGGTGGTGAACGATAACGCACCGTTCGACCTCGCCGGTGTCGATCCTGCATCCATCGTCGTTCTCGAGATGGAGAGCGCCTTCGATAACGGCGGCGACACCGGCGACCGCGGCGTGGTGGAGGTCTCCGTCGATAATAGCACATGGGACGCCGTTGGCGCGCCCCTCACCGCATCGAGTGATGGCTTCGAGCATGTTTCGTACGATCTCACCCCGTATATCGGCAATAGCACGCTCTGGCTGCGGCTCCATTTCTATTCCGACGCCGATAGTGATGTGGGGAGCGGCTGGTATGTCGACGACCTCCTCGTCGAGAACTATACCGACTCCACGGTCACCGTCGTCGACGAAGCGTTCGAGGGGTCGTTCCCGCCCGCGAGCTGGTCGGCGACGCACTCGAATTGGTTACAGTCCCAAAGCGCCAACACCGGCGGCACCGCGCCGGAAGCCAAGTTCGATTGGTCCGGCGACGCGCCCGACCATACCCCGAGCAGGTTCGTGTACGGGCCGACCGATACCAGCGGGCTCGACGAGCTCGCGCTCGAATTTCGCACCTATGTCGACAGTTACTCCATGGGCACCGGCGATTACAACCTCAGCGTCCAGACGAGCACCGACGGCGTGAGCTGGTCGGTAACGAACTGGACATTGGCGCCGGGCACGGGCGACCACGGGCCCGCGCTCGAAGCACTCACCCTCGGCGCCGGTGACGGCGTCGGCGCCAGCCAGTTCCATCTCGCGTTCGTGTTCTACGGTGAGACCTTTGCTATCAACCACTGGTATATCGACGATGTCTGGCTCGGCGTCAGGGGCGATACCGACCGTACCATCATCGCATTGGACGACTTCAACGCCACCGCGCTCGGGACCGACTGGCACTATGAAGCCGAGGAGATCGAGCTCTGGCATATGAACGAGTCCTACGCACTCTCCGGCAAGAGCGCCTCTTGCGCCGACCCTACCACGGGAGAATACGCGAACGGGATGGACGACGCGCTGGTCACACCCGACATCGCGCTGGATATCGGCGTCGAACCCACGCTCCAGTTCGCGCACGCGCTCGCGCTCGGCACGGGCGACGACGGCGCCAATGTCGAACTGAGCGCCGACGGCGGCGCGAACTGGACCACGCTGGGTGAGTGGACCGGCGCGCACGATTGGCGCTGGGAGAACCTCTCGCTCGATGCGTATTGCAACCGTACCGTGCGGCTGCGGTTCCGGTTCATGAGCGACGGCGACGGCGTCGATGCAGGTTGGTTCCTCGATTCGCTCCGCGTCATCACCACGCCCGTAACCACCATCTATCAGAATACTTCGCTCGTCTCACTCTTGCCGGGTAATATCTCCCGCATCGATCATCGTTTATACCTCTCCACCGGCTCGTACCGCGTGGAAGCGCGGGTGGCGCTGGCCAACGATACTGCAATGGCGGACAACGAGGACGGCGTCGAATTCCGGGTGGAGAACATCACCGACGCGGCGGTAACGGCGATCACCGCGCCCGAACTGGGCGGTGGAACGGGTGCCAGCGGCGCTGCGCGCCTCCTCCTCGTGGACGACGACGGCGATGTCTCCGGCAATGTCACACCATGGTACACCGCGGCGCTGAATGGGACGGGGGTCGCGTATCATTACTGGAACACCGATCGTGAGGGGGCACCCACCGCTGAAGAGCTCGCGGGCTATGACGCCGTGGTCTGGTTCTGCGCCGATAAGGTGACCGGTACGGTATCGTCAGAGGAACGGAGCGCGCTGGCGGCATACCTCGACGGGGGCGGCCAGCTCATGATCACCGGCGAGCAGATCGCGTACGACCTTCGAGACGAGCCGTTCCTCGCGGATGTCCTCCACGCGAGCTATACCGGCGACACCTCCGAAACCACGGTCACGGGCGCGCTGGGCGACCCGATCGGCGCGTCGCTTTCCACGCTAGAACTCACGGGCGGCACCGGTGCGGGCAACGAGTATTTTTCGGCGGGCCTCGATATCCCTGCCAGCGACGGCGCCACGCAGCCATGTTTCGAATACAGCGACGCGCACGCGGGCATTTACTCCGACTACCGCGATGCGGGTGGGTCGAAGCTCGTTTTTCTCTCGTTCTGTTTCGAGGCCATCGCCGAGAGCTCGCACCGCACCCAGCTCATGGAGAATATCGTCGACTGGTTCGGGATCGGCTCGGGTGGCGGTCCCGACGAGGGTGACGAGGGCGGCGATGCATCGCTCGGGAACCTCACCCTCCCGACGAACGCGACGCTCGCGGTCAATGCGACGGTGACGAACCTCGGCAACGGCAACGACAGCTTCAGCGTCAATCGTATAATCACCCGCGAGAACGACACCGTGG
>CAZSUE010000364.1:0-5513 GCA_964609045.1 uncultured archaeon
CACCATACACCATACACCATACACCATACACCATACACCATACACCATACGCCATACACCATATACCATATACCATACACCATACACCACTCACCATACACCACTCACCATACACCACTTCCCGCTACTATACCTCTCTTAGATGGACAGATAGCTTTTTATTCGCGCAATGTGTTGGCAAAGGCCGGTGAAGCAATGCCAAAATGCTCCCAATGCGGCGAAGAACTCTGCGGTGTCATGCGTTATTGCAGTCGTTGTGGCGCGAAACAAATGGCGGCGTCGAACGAGGAGACGGAGCAACCGCCTTCAGCCGATCACGTCGAGAATTATCAGAAATTCTATAAACAGTATGTCATGAGCGAGGACGATGCGCCGATCCCCGACACTGTCTCGATCAACGACGACGACGACGAATTATCGATCTACCAGAAGATGATCGAGAAATACCGCGAAGGAGAAGGCCACGAGGACGAGGGCGAAGAACACTCCGAGGAAGAATAACGACGAAAGAAGTCCGAAGGATCTTGCACCCACTTCGCGCATCATGAATGGACGCGAAGATGCCAACCGCCCATCGCGGCGTCCCCAACCCATCGGCGTGCAGTACGGCCCAACGCCGCTCTTCGGCATCACACCCTTCGTGGTGTCCTACAGGCGTCGTGACGCCGATACTGTTATTATCCTCCCGAACACATCTAGGTTGAGGATGGCCTATGTTCGTTGATCGTCAATTTTTGATCGTCCCGATCGTTGTCGCCGTTATGCTCCTCCTCACCGCACCGCTCCTCGGGCCCATAGATGCGAACAAAACGAGCGGCGAGGCGGTTAATGTCCATCCGGCTCCCTCTCCCGCCGTTCCATCATCACATCCCACACCGTCGCCCCCCCATGCCTCGGCCAATACCTCCTCGGTTGAACACACACTCCACTTTCTCAGCGAGCTTCGCTCCCTTCAACATTCCGAGAGCGCCCCCGCCGCCGCGGCCGACGAACCTGCATCACGGTCCAGGTCCATGGCACGCTGGACCGCCATCATCTACATTGGGCTCGATAACGATCTCGACGATTACCCGGTGGATTTTATCGAGGTCGTGCTCAATGAGCTGCAGAAGATCGGCTCCAGCGACGAACTCAATATCCTCGTCCTCGCCGACGGGCACGACTACGAAGGTGATACCCATGCGTACTATGTGGCGAAGAACCGTCTGATCGAGATCGCGCTTACCGATATCGATCCGAACTGGGTCGCGCAAGAGGTCAATATGGGCGACGGAAAGACCCTGGAACGATTCGTCACCTATGTTCTCGAGCACTACCCCGCCGAGCACACATTATTGGAACTCTGTTCGCACGGCGGCGGGTGGCGCGGCGTCGTCTGGGACGAGACCTCGGGCAACGACTATATCACCATGGTCGAGCTGCGGGACGCGCTTGGTACGATCACCGCCCACGCGGGTCGGCCGATCGATATCCTCATCTTTGCGGCATGTTATATGGCCGAATTCTCCGTCTATTACAATATGGAGCCCTATGTCTCCTATGTCATCGCCTCCGAACAGCTTGTCATACCGGTACCCGGCTACCATTATGAAGGGCTGCGCCACTTGACGAGCGACCTGAGCCTCCCTCCGCGCGAGGTGGCGCTCAATATCTACAACGCTATCATGAGATTCTATCGTCGGACCGGAACCACCCTCTCGCTCTCCGTCGCCGCGCTCGAGGAGGCGCCCACACTCGCCAACGCGCTCGATAACGCCGCCAATATCTTCATGGACACACCGCACCTCGATGCGCTGATCGATGCACGGAACGCAAGCGAGGCGTATTCCGACGGATGGTATGTCGATCTCCACGATTTCGCCACCCGCGCCCGCGCAGAGATGGAGGAACTGAACACCTCCAAGAGCGCCGTCGTCGATCGTGCCCTGGATCGCCTCCTCGCCGCGCATCATCGCTTTGTTATCGCCTACGATTGGACCAACGGCGGTGTGGGGGTGGAATATCACGTCGAGGCGGCGTATGGGCTCTCACTCTTTCACCCCGAATATACGCCGACGACATGGGACGGGCGCGGCAGGGGGCGGTACGGCTACGGCGCGTTACGCATCGCCAACGAGACCACATGGGACGAGTACCTTGCTCATCTCTTACATCCACGGCCGGTGGCGGTCATCGACGCGCCGCAACGGGCGGCGGTGGATGAGGCGGTGGTGCTCGACGCGGCGCGCTCGGTGGATTTCGACGCCGAGCTGGTCGAATACCGCTGGGATCTCGATGCCGATGATAACAGCTCGGCGTACCGCTACGGGAGAACGATCCAGCACCGGTTCACCACCCCGGGCAACTATACCATCGAGCTGCGAGTTATTAGCGCAGACGGTGGTGCGGCCACTACGTCGACCGATCTGACCGTGTTCCAGCCGAACCGGGGGCCCTATCGCATACCGGACGCGGAGACCGCTCTTCGCACCGAGGAGGATACGCCGCTGTTCGTCAACCTCTCTCACCTATTTATCGACCCCGACGGCGATACGCTCTATTATACGCTCTCAAACGCAACGACCGATTCGGCCAATATCAGTGTAACGTTCGCGCCCAACGCGACGGCGCAGCTCACCCCCCGGGCGAACTGGTATGGAACCGCGGCGGTCTCTTTTTTCGCGTTGGACCAACGCAACGACCCGTCCTTCCCACCAGCGAACTGCACGCTCATCATCCATGTCACACCGCTGAACGATCCGCCACAAATTTCACCAATGCCTCCCATAATCGTCCGTGAGCGTGAGAGCGTCAACTTCACTATCGAGGCGAATGATATCGACGCGAACGACACGCTCTCGTATTTCGACAACTCCACGCTCTTTTCCATCGATCGCCAGAGCGGCCGGGTGAAGTTCACGCCGCAGCGTGAGGATGTCGGCGCTCATCTCGTCAATATTACCGTTCGCGACCGTGCCAACGCAGAGGCCTCGCTATCGATCCATGTCACCGTCCTCCTCGTGAACCGCGCGCCCAGCCGGCCGACCATCACGGCACCGCAACACAACGACACCTATTTTTCCACCGACCTCGTCTGGTTGCGCTCTACGCCGGGGACGGACCCCGACGACGACCCGCTCAGCTACGAATGGTCGACGAAGCGCGCCGGCACCATCGCAACGGGTCGGAGCGCAACGCACCGTTTTTCACCGGGTCAGTACGAGCTATTCCTCACCGTTCGCGACCCACACGGCGGTGAAAATACCTCTACGCTCACCTTCCGCGTTCTTGAGTCTGCGTCGTCTGATGCCGATGCCGATGCTGATAATGAGCATGATGAGGATGAGGTTGAAGGGGAGGATAAGGATAAGGATGAGGATGAGGATGGAGCGGGGGACGATAGCGCCGGCAGTAGCGGTCCGGGCGCAGGCGTCGGTGCCGGTGCGGTGGCCGATATGTCTTACATGTCTCTCCTCATCGTTCTCAGCCTCGTCGCTGGCGGCGCAATGGGGGTGGCGCTCTTCATCCACATGCGGCAAAAGACAGGCCGTTGAACCGCTCCCACCGGAAATTCACTCGATCGATCAACGAGGATAGGATCCAGCTTCTAAGAGAGCGGTTCCTCAGAGGCGCGATCCTCTCATGTACGGCTCTCATCGGCGCGCTGGCGTAACTCCTCTCGGAGCGTTTCGAATCGACCGTCGAGGATCGCCGCACGCACATTCTTCACCAGCCGCTGGAGGAGGTAGATATTGTGGTACGAAACGAGCCGCATGACGAGCAGTTCGTTCGCACGGGCGAGATGGCGCAGATACGAGCGCGAGTACCGAGCGCAGGTCGGGCACGAGCAGGTGGGATCCAGCGGCCTCCGATCGGATCTGAACCGCGCTTTCGTAAAATTGAGCCGCCAGGGCCGTGAACGCTCTTCCTCGGGGTACGGCCAGACCAACGCGGTATTGTGCCGTGCGTTTCTCGTAGGATAGACCGAATCGAAGATATCGACACCGCGTGCGATGGCCTCCACCACATCCCGCGGCGAGCCGACGCCCATGAGGTAGCGCGGCCGGTCCTTGGGGAGCTGCGGCATGCTCGCGTCGATGGCAGCGTACATCTCCGGTTTGGGTTCGCCGATACAGAGTCCGCCGATGCCGTACCCGTCGAAGCCGAGCGCGGCGAGTGCGGCGGCGTTCTCCTTTCTCGAGAGGGGATCGGTCCCGCCTTGGACGATAGCGAACACGAGCTGACGATGCGACGACGCCCGATCTGGAAAATGCCGTTCATGCGCCTGGAGCGAGCGCTGCGCCCAATCGAGCGTATGGCGCATGGCGCCCGCCACCTCCTCCTCGTCCGCGTCCCATGGCGGGCAATGGTCGAGGACCATGGCCACATCCGACCCGAGCCGGGACTGGACCTCCATGCTGCGTTGCGGTGTGAAGAGCTGGGTCCTTCCGTCGAACGGCGACTTGAAGGTGATCCCGTCGTCGTCCACGCCGACGAGGAAATCGCGCCTGATCATCTGGAATCCGCCGGAGTCGGAAAAGATCGTATGGTCCCATTGCATGAACCGATGGAGACCGCCGTGCGCTTCGATGACCTCGAGGCCCGGGCGCAGGGCGAGGATGAGCGAATTCGAGATGATGGCGGATGCGCCGGCACGGCGGACCTCCTCCGGCGCGAGGGTCTTGACCGTTGCATTCGTCCCCACCGGCATGAACGCCGGCGTGGGCACCGTTCCGTGTGCGGTATGGAGGAGTCCGGCGCGCGCCGCACCCTCTTCTCCTTCGATCTCGAACATATTTCGATCACCATCATACTGGCTCAAGTGAGCATGTGCGTAATATGGGCCGTGGCAATAAATGCTGCCGTACGCTGGGCGCCTTCGACCCGTCGGTCAGCGTCGGCGACGGACTGGAAGAACGGTCCGCATTGCGGCTCGGCGCTGGTCAAATAGCATCGAATGGACCGAGTTTTACGAATGTCCCCACCCCGCATCTCCGTCTGTGGAGTGTAACATTGGGGTGGGAGGAATTCGCTCGATCCACCCGCCTACTGGTGTGGGGCACTGGAGCGATCGGAGATCGTTCTGGGGGGGACAACGCCCCCCGACTCATATCCATCTTGCAATAGGTATTCGCGGATCGCTCTGCGCGCTTCACCTCGCTTGCAATGCAATGGAATGCAAAGCGAGCCCCCCTCTCGCCATAAGAGCGTCATGGCCGCCAACCTATCTGCCTGTTACATAATCGTCTTTCTTATGCAACAGCCGGATACCCATAGTGCCATACTGGTCGGAATACTTTCACCGACCTCTTGATCGAATTTATATACTTTTAAGTCGATCTCCATTCCGGTGCGTCCCGCACTTCATTCCACGGCGGCAACGCGCACAGTACCCAACACCGCGTTTCGGGTGCCATTACCAAAACGTGAACGAAACAGAACCAATGGAGGAACACGCATGCAGCGACACCCACCAGTCCCAGCACCAGCACCAGCAACGAGAGCGCCGCCCGTGCGCGCACCAGCCCACGACC
>CAZSUE010000365.1:0-5502 GCA_964609045.1 uncultured archaeon
GCTCACCCGGAACCACGCCGCGGTCGGTGACGTCGCCGCGGGCGATCATCTGGGCGATGATCGCGGTCGGGTAGCCGGTCATGCGCATCATCGCGGTGATCCCGTTCTCCGTGCTGCTCGGTGGCGACAACGACCTCACCGCCGGTGCGTTGACGCTCATCTATTTCATCTCCCTCGGGCTGGCGCCGGCCATCGTCTGGGTCTTCGTGCGCGGTCACGTCGACATATTGTCCTTCGTCCGCGTGCTCGTCCTCATGATCCTCCTCCCGCTCGGTCTCTCGCGACTGCTGATCAAGGCGGATATCGACCGGAGGATCGGCGATTGGAAGGAGGTGATCGTGGTGATGTGCTTCTTCGTCCTCATCTTCGTCCTCCTCGGTGCGGCGCGCCAATCCGCAATGGAGCTGTCCGCATGGCTGCTCCCCATCGCAGTGCTCCTGACGCTGCGCACATTCGTCACCGGGTTGGTGGTCGCCGTGCTCGCGCGTTCCCATGGGCTCGGTGCGGACCGGACCATGAGCTATACCCTCTTTGCCTCGTTCAAGAACGGTGGTCTGACCGCAGTGATCGCGTTCACGCTCTTCGGGAGTGTCGCCGCGCTCCCCGGCGTGCTCACGCCGTTCTTCGATTTCCCCGCGTTCCTCTTCTACCAGTACCTGCAACATCATGGATATTTTGGCACCACAAACCGATCGGAAACCGTAGAACCGTCGGCCAGTACACAAAAAACCTTATAACGCCACAGTGTTGCGGTGACCGATCATCGCGGTTATGGACCGCGGTGGGGCGAGATGGCTCTCATGGCACGGATCCAACGGCTTCGAAAGAACCTCGGCAGCAGCTCCGCGAGCAAACGTCAAGACGCGGCAAAAAAGATACTTGCACGCTGTAAACAGACGCCGGCGCTGTTCGAAATGGTACTCCCCGCGCTCGTCGAGGCGCTGGACGACGCCGACGACAAAATGCGACGACGGGTCGGCTTCGCGATCTATACCGCCGCGCGGTTGAAACCGTCGCTCGTTGCCGCCCATTTGGCCGCGCTGATACGCTACCTCGATACGACATTCGGATCCGAGCGTGCCGCGGTTGACGCCACACGACATTACGGTGCCGACGCCAGTCTCCTCAACGCGCTGGCGATCATCGCAGAGAAAGAAGAAGCCCGGGCGCAGCAGCCGATGATCGCAGTGGCGGTACGCATATTGAACCTGCCGTACTACCACCCCGAGAACCCAACCCGTGGGCTCGACCTCCTCTATGCCGGCGCGGTGCGGCTCCTCGGCGCCATCGGTGCGCGTGCGCCCGCCCTCATCGAACCGCATGTCTGGCTTCTCGGGCGCTGTCTCATCGACACCTTCAAATATTCGTTCTGGTCCCAAACGCAGCAACGCGAGACGAACGGATTGCGCAGCTCTGCCAGCGCCGCGGTGCGACTGATCGGGAGGAGACGCCCGCAACTGATCGTACCGATCATCGTCAAATGTCTTACCGACCGCAATACGCACGTGCGCGAATTCGGTGAACGGCTGTTTTCAGAATTTGCACCGAAATTCCGCCGGATCCTTCCGCCGCTCCTCGAATATCTCGACGATAAACGCCTCGAGAACCGTGAATGCGCCACCGCGCTCCTCGTGCGGTTCGGACTCGCGCATCCCAAGAGCGTGGTGCCGCAGCTGATCCAGTCGTTCCAGCGCACCTCCGACCAGATCCGACAACATGCCACAATGGCGCTCGGTGCCATCGTCGAACAGCGTCCGGCACTGATCGCGCGGACGCTGCAAGCGTTGGTCGGTCGGCTCGGCGATACCAGTGCCGATGTACGACAGCAGGCGGCCGACGCACTCTATAAGCTCGCCGAACGCGACCCGGCGCGGTTGGCCAAAGCGGTGCCCGCTCTCACCGCCAGCCTCCACGACGATTACCACCATGTCCGCTGGCGCGCGGTGATGACCATTGGATTGATCGGGAAGGAGGACCCGCAAACCGTCCGTACGGCGATACCCGCGCTCGTCGCGCTGATGAAGGATCCGTACGAGCATGTGACATGGCGCGTGAACGACGCGCTTGCCACACTCGGCGTTTCCGAACGTGATTATCGGTTCGCCGTCAACGCGGTGGAACTGGCGGAGTCGATGATCGAGCAGCAGTCCTCCGCCGGGCGCGATACCTCGCGCGCCAAGAACCTTATGATACAAGCCGAAGCGGCGATGAAAGTGGTGGATTATTCCAAGGCCGCAATGTTCGCCGAGGAGATCAAGAGCGAGTTGCTGGGCGGGACGAACAGCCACGACCCCACCACGGTGCCACCGTCACAACGCAACACCGACGAGCAGGCGGCTGCAACGACGACGGCCACAGCGCCCGCTGCGTCCACATCCACAGCAGGCGCGAAAAGCGCGATGCATACGAGCGTGCGGTCGATGCCCTCGGTACGGTATTGCCATTATTGCGGCCGCGAGAACCGTCCACAGTTCAAATACTGTATCAACTGCCGCCGACCGTTACAAACGAGCGCCGACACGACGACGTTGCGGACGCACGGCGTGGGTGACGCAAGCTCGGAACGAGTCGCCACCGCCGGCGATAACGAACGCGCCAGTGCAAGTGCAAGTGCAAGTGCAAGTGCAACGGTCGAGTCGCTGAAAAAGCCCGGCACGCCGCAAAATCGTGTCATCTACCGCGATACACTGGCGCATTTCTATGATCCCGCCTCGAACACGGTGCGCGATTCACAGCTTTTGCGAAAGCTGAGAGAAACGCTGGGTGTCACCGACGCAGAACATCGCGAGCTGGTGGAGGCGTTCGCGCGAAAACGGGGCCGATCGTAGGAACGACGGCCGCCGGGTCAGTTCCACCGCGTTCGGTTTATTGAACTATGGACTGATCGATCGATCGACAGACTGAATGGAAAGTTGAAAAGAAGGTCAAAACGGGGTCACGCTCAACGGCATACAGCGGTGCACGAGCTCGCTGGGTCGGATGAAACTGGAAAGAGGATCTCTATAAAAGTGTAGCGTGGATCGCCGCTCATTTTGTATTGGGGTCGTCTTTCGAATCGCCTTTCGACTTCGACTTCGACTTCGATCGAGTCTTAGATTTGGACTTGGACTTGGACTTGGACTTCGACTTTGATTTCGATTTCGATTTCGATTTCGCATCCTTTTTCGCGGCCTTCTTCGCCTCTTTCGTCCCTTTTTTCTTCGACTCGGACTTTGCCTTCGTTTTGCCTTTCGACGGCGATCGCGACTTCGACTTTGACTTCGACTTTGGTTTGGACTTCGATCTCGATCTCGATTTCGATTTGGACTTTGCCGGTTTCGACTTCTCCTTCTCCTCTCCTTTGGACTTACCCTTGCCTTTCCCCTTGCTTTTGGCCGTCGTTCCTTTCCCCTTCTCCTTCGGCGCGTCCTTCTTCGTCTCCGTTTTCCGTTCGAACAGCGGATCGGCCTCTTGCAGCTCGCGGCGCATTATCTTACCCACCAACGATTTCGGCAGCTCCTTGCGGAACTCCACGGCGTACGGCACCTTATAGTGCGTCATATTCTCTTTCGCCCATGCGATCAATGCATCGGTTGTGATCGTCCCCGTCCTGCCTGGTTCCAAAACGACCCATGCCTTGATGATCTCGCCGAACTCCTCGTGGGGGAGACCCGCCACGGCAGCTTCAGAGACGGCCGGATGATTGCCGAGCAGTTCCTCGATCTCTTTGGGGAAGACACTGTAGCCCTTGTACTTGATCAACTGTTTCTTGCGATCGCAGATGGTGACCCGGCCGGTCTCATCCATGTACCCGATATCGCCGGTGAGGAGCCATTTGTCGCCATCGAGGTCGACAACGGTCCGTTTCGTCTCCTCTGGCTGATCGAGGTAGCCGGCCATGACCTGCGGACCGCGCACCGCCAGTTCGCCGGTGTTATCCTCGCCGATCCCAAGCGTTTTCGTCGCATCCTCGGTGTCCACGATCTTCCAGTCGGTGGCGGGGAACGGCAGCCCGATGGTCCCGATCCTCCGATCGCCGTGGAACCGCCCCGCAGAGACCACCGGCGAGGCCTCGGTGAGACCATACCCTTCCACCAGTTGCGCCTTCGTGATCCGTTCGAACTTCTCCTGCACCGCGCGATGGAGCGGCCCCGCGCCGGATATCGCCATCTCGATCTTACCCGCGAGATCGAACTCACCGATCTTGGGATAATCTGCGAGGCGCTTGAAGAGCACCTCCGCGCCGGGATAGAACGCCTTTGCCTCCGTCACCACCGCCTCGATCTTTTCGAGCAGCTCCGGTATCTTTGGTGGCCGCGGAAAGAGCATCATCCAGAACCCTTTGAGGATGCTGAGGTTCATCACGGTGGTCATCCCGAACGAATGGAAGAGCGGGAGGACGCCGATGACGCCGGTACCCGGTTTCGCAGAGCGGATCCATTCTGCACATTGGAGCGCGTTGGAGACGAGGTTGAGGTGGGTCAACATCGCGGCCTTCGGCACGCCGGTGGTCCCACCGGTCATGAGATAGGCGGCGGGGTCGGTGGCCGGATCGATCTTCACCGCCGGGAGCGCAGGCTTCGTGGTGATGAGGTCGATGAAACGATGCGCGGAAGCGGGCACTGGCCCCGTGGGGATCTTTTTCATCAGCTTCCCCAACCATTTCTTGATCCCCGACATATTGACGAGGTCCACGACATTGGTCCAGATCACCCATTCGAGTGCGAGATCGCCGATGATCGGTTCGAGGATATCTTCATAGAGCGAATCGAGACAGATCGCGCCGATCGCCCCCGTGATCTTGAACTGATGGAGCACCTCGAGCGGTTTGTAGGTTGGATTGACGCCGGTTGGGATCGCGCCGAGCTTGAGCAGCGCATAATACGAGATCACATACTGATAGCTATTGGGGAGGATGAGCGCCACGCAATCGCCCTTCCGCACGCCGAGGTTGTAAAGCGCGGTGGCGAACCGGTCGACATGGGTATTGAGTTCGCCAAAGGTCATCCAGCTATCGATGAACCAGATCGCGCGCCGGTCGCGGTGACTCTTTGCGCTCTTTTCGAGCATCTCGCCCATACTCATCGTTGGGAGCTCGAGATCTTGGGGCACCTCTTTGGGCCATACTCCATCTTGAAACCATGGTCTGTCTTTTGGAACGGTAAAATCTTCCATTATTCCACCCACCGTGCGGTGCTGTAACTTGGCTGGGATATTTCAATGTTTGGTTCGAAGTTCGAAGGTAAAAGTTCGAAGTTCGAAGCCACGAAAAGATGATGCGGAGATGTTCTCACCGCCACATGACGGCGGCAGTCCATTGGGGGGTTGGGGCGTTCCACCCCATTCAATTCAGCAGCTCCCGCAGGAGACCGATGCCGGCGCCGCTCTACTACATAATGATTGCGAAAAACCTAAAGGGTAAGGTAAGTGCCGAAACGATCCGTAGCGGTGGCCTTCCCGGACCAGATCTCTAAAAGATGCGGTCAGGGGCGGACCTCATGCATATGGAGGGTATCGATCCTC
>CAZSUE010000366.1:0-5500 GCA_964609045.1 uncultured archaeon
TCGTAAAGAACGGATCGAAGATCCGATCCACTCGCTCCGCGGGCATCCCGCACCCATGGTCTTTCACGGTGAGGCGCAGCCAGCGTTCTCCGTCCTCGTCCAATATTTCACTGGCGGTGATCTCGACGATCTTGTCCTCGTGATATTTCGGATAACGCGCGTTGAGCGCGTCGCGTGCGTTGGTGAGGAGGTTCATGAGCACCTGCTGGATCTTCTGGCTGTTGCACCGGATAGGGGTGAGGTCGTCCGGGATCGTGCGCTCGACGCTGATCTGGTCCTTTCGGAACACCGCCGCGATCAACGATAATGTCGCGTCCACGATATCGTTAATGCGAACATGACTGCCGTGGTCCTCCTTCTGGCGCGCGAACGCGAGGAGGTTGCGCACGATGTCCGCCATGCGTTCGGTCTCGGTCATCATCATCTGCGCGAATTCGCACAGCTCGCTCTCGGGGTCCACCCGGTCGTGGATGATCTGCGCGAAGTTCATCACCACATTGAGCGGGTTATTGATCTCGTGCGCTACACCGGATGCGAGCGTGCCGATACTCTCGAGCTTCTGCGCCTGGATCATCTGCGCCTCGAGCTTCCGCACCTGCTGCTTCGCGCGATGCCGCTCGGTGATATCGCGCGATATCGCGAGGAGCTGGCTCACCGCGCCACCGGCGTCGTAGACCGGTGTGACCACCACATCCCACCACTTCGGCGCGCCTTTGGTCGTGGGGCAATAGCCGACGAACCGCCCTGTTTCGCCACGCTTCGCCGCGTCGAGCGCCGCGCACGCCGCGGTACGATCCTCACCCGTCCAGAACTCGCTCCACGCGTCACCGATGAACGGTGCGATATCGTCGATCTCCAGTATCTCCATCCCGCCCCTGCTCATGAACCGGAGCGTGCCGTCCGGATCGAGGAGCTTGATACAATCGCGAGAACTCTCCAATATCCTATTTTTAAACTCCTCGCTCTCACGCAACCGCTCCTCGATGCATGTACGCGAATAGATCTGCTCGGTCAGCGCGAGGAGGCGATCGATATCCAGCGGCTTCGTCTCATATGCGACGATACAGCGATGCTTTACCGCACCGATGGCGCTCTTCATCGACGCGTGGCCGGTGATGATGATAAAATAGTCCGCCGCTTCCGAGAGCTCCGTGAGCGCATCGACGAGGTCCAGCCCCGACATGTCTGGCAGCCGGATATCGACGAGCGCGAGATCGAAGGTATATCGGCCACAGAGCTCCAGCGCACGATGACCGGCGGTGGCCGTGGCGATCGCGTACCCCTCCTCCTCGAGTATATCTTCGAGATTCTCGATGAGCCCCTCGTCGTCGTCGACGATCAAAATGTGAAATGGTCGTTCCATGTGGTTCTCCATCTCCCTATTGTTCTGGTTTCTCGATGGCGCCCGCCGCTTTCTGGCGCCCGATACGCTCGATGAGCGAGAAGAGTTGCTCGAAATCGATCGGCTTCTCGAGACAGGTGTAGGCGCTCTTCTCGATGGTCTGATGCACGAGATCGTCCATCTCGTCTTTGAAACCGGTAATGATGATCGCGGTGGCGTCGGGTCGGATATCGCGGATGGCGAGATAGGTCTCGAGACCGTTGAGCGGCGGCAATTTCATATCGAGGAGCATGACATCGAAATTATTCTCGTATGCATGCTCGATGGCGGCTTCACTGTCGTAGGCCACACGCACACGATAGCCTTCGGCTTCGACGATATCTTGCAGATTCGCACAAAGCGCCTCGTCGTCGTCCACCACGAAGACCATGGCACCCTCGCCCGTAGCGGTCTCGATGAGGTCGAAGAGCCGATCGAAGTCGAGCGGTTTGTGTAATGTCCCGAACGCGCCCTCGCGCAGCGCCTCCTTGATCAACTTCTCCACCGCGTACGCCGTGACCATGATCACCGGCGTCGACGGCGCCAGTTCCTTCAATTTCTTGAATGTCTCCACGCCGTTCATCACCGGCATCTTGATATCCATGAGCACGAGATCGAACCGCCCCCGCTTGACCGCGTCGAGCGCTTCGAACCCGTCGTGCGCCACGGTGACACGATGCCCGTCGAGCTCGAGCACATCCTTCACATTCTCGCAAAAGTCCGGGTTGTCGTCGACCACCAATATCTGCATTATTTCTGTCATCTGTCAGACCTCTCTCGGTTCCCGTTCCTCTTCCTGTTCCGTTTGGGTTGCTTTGGGAAGGTGGACCGTGACTGTGGTCCCCTCCCCCTCCACCGAATCGACCTCGATTTCTCCACCGTGATTATCCACGATCAACTTGGTGATGGCCAACCCGAACCCGAGCCCTTTTGCCTTCGTCGAAAAGAGCGGTTGGAAGATCTTCTCCAGCGTCTCGGACGCGATCCCGACGCCCGTATCGGTGAAGCTGACGGCGACCCGTTCGTCCGATGCCCGGCGGACCGCCACCGTCAATGTCCCTTCATCACCCATTGCATCCACCGCGTTCTTGAGGATATTTGAAAACGCCATCTGCAGTTGGTCGCCATCGGCGGCGATAAGCACCGTTTCGTCTGGCAACTTGCGTACGACCTCGACCCCCGCCGGGACGGCTATCGTATCGAGGCTTTTTGCGAGGATCGTGCGAAGATATTCCTCGTGAAGTACCGGTCGCTCCATCCGCGTTAGATCGCGGAAGCTCTGGATGATGCCCGTCGCACTTTTTACACTATTCTTGATGCGGGTGAGATGGCGCTGGACGCGGTCGTCCGCATCGCTCAGCTTGCGCTGGAGATAGTAGGCGGAGCTGTCGATCACAGCGAGCGGGTTGCGAAGCTCGTGTGAGATGCCACCGGAGAACTGGCCGATGGTCGCCAAGCGCTCCTTCACCAATAATTCGCGCTGCGCCTCGCGGAGCGCTTCGGTACGCTCGATGACCATTTCTTCGAGTTTTTCCGAATACTGCTTCAGCTTGTTCTCAGCGCGCTTGCGCGCGGTAATGTCCTCGACGACGCCGACGACGCCGACAACCTCCTCGTCACGGTCGCGGAGCGGAAGATAGCTCTCCGAGGTCCAGCCCATTTTCCCACTGGGTAATCGATACCGCAACTCGATCCTGCGTGGAATAGAACCCTCCATCGCGGCTTTCATCGCAGCCTCGATCTCGCCCTTCAGCAAAGGGAACCGCTCCCACGGCCTCTTCCCGAGTACTTCTTCACGAGGGATCTCCGAGATCTCTCCCATACGGGTGTTGTATCTCGTATAGCGAAAATCCTTATCGAGAACGAAGATGCCCTCGCGCATCGATTCGAATACATTGGTCAATAGTCCCTCACGGTTCTCTAACGCGTTCTCGGCGCGCTTACGCTGGGTGATGTCGATGGCGATCTCGATGGCACCGATGAGCTCGCCACTTGTATCGCGTATCGGAGCGGATCGTGAGAGCCATGAGCCCTGCTCTTGCGGCCAGTCCCGTTGATTCTGAGGGGTGAGCTCCGCCTCGGCGACATCGTCGGTCTCGAGCGTCTCGATCACCGGACAACCGATACAGGGTTGGCTAAGGCCCCAGGCGTGATAACATTTCGTGCCGATCATCTCTTCGAGGGAGGAGCCCGTCGCTTCTTCGTACGCTTTATTTGCCCAGAGGATCGTATTCTCCGTATCGTGGAACGCCGCGATCACCGGTGCCTGATAGAGGAGTTCGGCCTTGAATGCGCTTTCGCGTTCGCTCTCGCGCAGCGTGTTCTCTGCGCGCCTTCGCCCGACGATGCGACCGATCTGTAATGCCACCGCCTCGATCAGCTCGCGTTCTTCTTCGAGGAACGGTCCTTCGTCCCGCTCCTCCATCTCTTCGAGATAGCAAACCTCGACCTCTCCCACCGTCTCTCCGTCCACGATGATCGGGGCCGTCTGCTTCCATTGGGTGGCGCGATAACGATCGGTGGTGTATGTTTCGTCCTCGTATGCGATCCGCGCGGCGGTCTTCTCTGGATACTGCCATCCCGGTGGCAATAGCTCCGGAACGCTGGCGAGGATCTCCTGCAATGGCGCGCTGTCCTGCGCGACGAGCTCCGAGAGGCTGTAGAGGCGCTGAAGCTCCTTGACCCGCTCCCGGACGCGTTCCTCGAGCTGCTGGCGATACTGCCGGAGCTCGCGCTCCCGTTCGCGTTTCTCGCTCACATCGCGAAAGACGAGCACCACGCCCATGAGATGACCGTCATCGTCCGCGATGGGGGCCACGCTGTCCTCGATCGGGACACGTGTTCCATCTTTCGCGATGAGAACGGTATGGTTCGCGAGCGCGACGATCACGCCTTCGCGGATGACCCGCGCTAGTGGGTTCTCGACCGGTTCGCCGGTATGCTCGTTCTCGATTTGAAAAACCTCGGTCAACGGCTTGCCAGTGGCCCGTGGTTCGTCCCAGCCGGTTAACATTTCCGCAACCGGGTTGAGGAAGGTGACGGCGCCCTCGGCGTCGGTGGCGATCACCGCGTCACCGATGCTCGAAAGCGTCGTGGCCAACCATTTCTCGTTCTGCTTGAGCGCCGCTTCGGCGCGCTTGCGCGCGGTGATATCGACCCAGTTGGCCAGATAGTAATTGAACTCGCCCTCACGAACGATGGGTGTGGAGGTGATCTCGACAACGAACTGTTCGCCGTTCTTCTTCACAAATTGTTCCTCGAGCCGCTGCGCGCCTTTCTTCATGGCTCGTTCCAGATCCTCACCGATCTTGCGCTCGATCGCTTTGGTCCAAAACGGATACGGCGCTTTCTGACCGACGAGCTCACCCTCCGTAAAGCCGGTCAGCTCGATCACCGCGGGATTGACGTATTTGATCGAGGTATCGGGGTCGATGACGAGGATCGGATAGGGCGCGTTCTCGAGAATGATACGGGGGAACGCGTCATTCGCGTCCGATCCCGCCTTCTTATTCGCCGTCGCTTTGTTCACCCGCACTCACCCATCGTTATTCGATACAGATCCCGCTGCGCCGTTCTCGCTGAACGCGAGTTCGACATCGTTCACTTTCGAGGTCACCACCATCTTCATCCATGTGGCCGGCCGCAGCCCGAGCTTCCCGCTGATACGCTTGACCTCTTCGTAGATGCCCGCATTCAGCGTGAGCGTGACCCGTACACTTTCCGCCGTATCCGTTTCAGTTCGATGCACATCATCACCGGTTCGACGTAGGAGCTACGTCTTTTCTCATTTATATATATATGGATGGGGGGGGAAAATAAAAAGCATCGACGGTCACCGCTTTTCCTACCTACCTACCTACCTAGCTAAGTGATATGTTCCCATAGAGCTCGGCAATGTGTTTGGTATGGAAAACAGGGGAACGGGGGGTTGGGGGTCCGGCGACACACTTGTCGCCGGGCGCTGACTCTGAGCGAAGCGAGGAATGGCGCGACGGGGGATCTGGGGAACGGGGGATCCGGCGACACACTTGTCGACGGTCGCTGACTCCGAGCGAAGCGAAAAGTGGCGCGACGGGGGATCCGGCGACACACTTGTCGCCGGACGCTGACTCTGAGCGA
>CAZSUE010000367.1:0-5478 GCA_964609045.1 uncultured archaeon
ACCTCAACGCACTGCTTCTCGCCGAGCACCTCCGCACCAGGGAGGGCAATAAGGATCGACAGGAGTCCGAAGCAGCGATCGATCGTCTTCTAACGCTCAGCCATCTTTATTCGAACCGCGACAACGCACCACCGCCCGAGACACGCTTTTGTGCGGATATCATGCTGTTTGCGAAATTTATCGCCAACGAAATGAAGGGGGTGACGGTTTGATCGAGCGTTTGATCGTCTTACGCAGCGTGGACCGCTGGTTCTTCCGCGACGGTCGTGCCTTTAACCAGGGTGAATCGAACCAGCTCCTCTACCCGTCGCTGTTCCCGCCGACGCCACGGACGGTGGTGGGTGCGATCCGTGCCGCCGCGGCACGCGCGCTGGGCTGGGATGAAACAGTGCAGAAGAGATGGGACAGTTCGATCACGGATAAGCTCGGTGACGGTGATGATCTTAACACGCTGGCGTTCAGTGGACCGTATCTCGCGGTAATTGACACGGACGAGAAGCTGCTGGCCGGCGCGACGCCGCCGCAGCTGCTCTATCCCGTCCCCGCCACCCTTCTTGGCGAACCACCGACGAGCACAATTGGTGTCGACGATGAAACGAAAGAACCCTGGGTGGATCTTATCCAGCTTGCGCCCGGGCCGAAGCATTATTGCGACCTCGGCGAGGAGATCCATCTCCCCGTCTATAGTGCAGGTGACGGTGTGGACGGTCGGAAACATCCGTCGCGATCGTATCTCACCGGCACCGACCTTCGTATTGCGCTTGAGGGCGAGACGGAGCTCGGTGAGAGCGTCAAACCGATCGCACAGAAGGCGCTTTGGCAAACGGAACCGCGGGTGGGTATCGACCGCGATCCAGAGACGCGCACCACCGGCGAGCATGCGCTTTTCTCCACCAATATGGTGCAGCCGGCGACCTCCATCGGGTTGGTGATGAAGGTCGAAGGACTGGATGACGATATCGCGCTGGGTGAGATGGCGCCACTGGGTGGCGAGAGCAAGCTCGCCTTTATCGACGAGATCGGCGATGACGATGAGGATGAGGATGATGATGCCCAAGATCAGCTGGAGCACCCCGCCCCGCCGACGCTTTTGGACACCGACGGGACGATACGGTTCACACTCTATTGCGTCACACCCACGCGGTTCGCGCACTGGCCCACGCCGGCGCATCCACCGGAACTCCCCGGTGTGGACAATTGTCGATTGATCACCGCATGTCTCGGCAAGCCGTTTCGGATCGGCGGCTGGGATTCGAGAAACTATGAGCCGTTACCGCTGCAACCGTTCGCACCGGCGGGCTCGGTGCTCTTTTTCGAGGCGCCAGTCACGCAGCGTGCGGCGGTGGAAGCGCTGCACGGGACGAAGTTGGGCGAAGGGACGGCGTTCGGGTACGGCGAGGTGCTCCTCGGCACCTGGACGGACGATTTTCTCGAGGCGTGAACGAGGAAGAGCGTGGATATGAACAATGAAGCGAGAATGGACAGAACGGAAACGAACGAATGACGAACAGACGATACAGACGGATCAAACAATAAAGAGAACAGAAGGAGGATTGTGATATGAGATCAATGATCGTAGGTATGCTGGCCGAGACACCGATCCACCCGGGCTCCGGCCGTTCGAGCGGATTTGTGGACCTTCCGGTGGCACGGGAGCCGGTGACCAGTTTCCCCACCATACCCGGGTCGAGCATGAAAGGGTCGCTGCGCTCCTACGCGCGGACGCAATGGAGAAAGAACGGCCAGAAGGACGAGAAAAAGCTGCATCGCGTGTTCGGCAAACAAGAGAACGCGGGTGCGCTGATCGTATCGGATGCGAGGTTGGTATTGTTGCCGGTGCGATCACTCACTGGACAGTACAAATGGGCGACCTGCCCGCTGCTCATCGAGCGGCTCTGCCGCGACCTCTGGCGGGTTACGGGAAAGGAGATCAAGGACGCAGATGATCTATCTGTCCCAGAAGGTAAGGTTGTAGGTGCTGGTTCCGAAGAATTATTTTTAGAGGAATTAGAATTTGAATTCGTAGAACCTGGAAATAAAGAGGAGCCAGAGGAAGCAATAGCGAGAGATATCAGAAACGCGATCAGCGGTTTGATAAAGTATAAATCGACGAGCAACCGATTGGACCGTCAGCTCATCATGCTACACGATAATGATTTCAAGTGGTTCGCACAGTACGGTCTGGCCGTGAATGCTCGCAATAAGCTTGATGAGGAAAAAAAGACAAGCGACAACCTTTGGTACGAGGAATCGCTGCCACCCGACAGCCTCTTTTACACGATCATGTACGAGCGGGGCGGTAAAGCACTGGATCAAATAGAGGATTTGATTAAAAAACGCCCGTACCTTCAAGTCGGTGGCAATGAAACCGTTGGGATGGGATGGTTCGCATTAGTGCATAAAACCATGGGGTAGGAGGAGTAGGAATGAGCGCGAAAGTAACAATGAGCCAACGACGCGCGAAGGAAGCCCTGAAAAATATCAAAACTTTTGAGAAACGGGAGAAAAGCGGAGAAGACAGCCACCTCGCAAGCTATATCAACCGTCTCCCCTCACATATCGTAATGAACGGACTTGGGCAGGCACTTGCCACCGAACTTGCCGCGGCACGATTAAATAAAAAGGAGGAGAACCGAACCTCAGACCATCATGCGCACGAAACCCTCTATAAAACGCTTTCTCACTGGGTTACGAGAAGAGTATTTCCGGGCTCCAAAGATCTATTGGATGCGCTACTCGATGCGGGCCGAGATAAATATATTCACGCCCAAGCCGAGGCGCTTGCGTATCTCGAATGGCTCAAGAAGTTCAGTCAGGCGTATCTGAAAGGTGATCAAAAATGACCGCTGTCAGGCCATATGGGGGCATCGAGCCCCGATACTTTGATATAAATATGAACGCTGGCCTTTGGTACGATAAGTACTGTGACCGTTGGGGTATGGACGACGAGAAAGAAGGGAGGAAGCGATGGACCCTTGAGAGCTTCAAGGAAACAATCGGCGATAACGATAAAACAGTGAGCCCTAAAGAAAAATGGATCAAAACAGTGGTGGGAAAGTCCTTGGGGGATGATCAAATTATTAGTGAGATGTACGAACGTCGCTGTCAAATGTTAAAACGCTACGATCGTCAACCACTCTTGGTTCGCAATTGTTCACGGTTTATCACCGGCCTGGGACGCTCACACCCTGTCGAAAACGGCTTTGCGTGGCATCACACATTAGGAGTGCCGTACCTTCCAGGCTCCTCGGTCAAAGGACTGATACGATGCTGGGCCACAGAATGGGCGAATTGGGATGAAAACACGAACAAAGATGGAACAATAACGAGGATATTTGGTCCAAAGCCTGAGAGTGGTGAGGAATCGATCGGCTCGATCCAATTTCTTGACGCTTTACCCGCGATTCAGCCATTGTTAGTAATGGACATCATGACCCCTCATTATGCTCCGTATTATCAGGAGAAAGTCGCAGATGAGGGCACACCGCCAGCAGACTGGTACGATCCAAAACCGATCCCATTCTTGGTCGTCGAGTCTGGTAATGAATTTCATTTTGGAATTCTACCACGAAATGAGAGTAATGGTGCGCTGAAGGATGTTCTACTGGTGGAGGAATGGCTTCGAGATGCACTTACAACGATCGGAGCCGGTGCAAAGACCGCAGTTGGTTACGGACGGTTCGAACAGATCGAGAACCCTTCAGATGCCGACTGAAGGCTCATGAATAGCACTCATGTTGATGAGAACAGCCTTGCGTACAAGTTCTGGTTAAATATTGAGGGAGAAGGTATGGAAAAAGATTACCACATAATAACCGTAGGCACTTCAGTCCTCCAAAATTTCTATTTAAATGTGAAAGACTACGAGTACAAGCCCTACCGCGCGCTGCTCGCTGACGAGGAGCTTCTAGAAGCGATCAATCGCACCCGCTCATCGATCAATGAGATTGTCGAATACCTTCTCGCTGAGCCCAAACGCGCCAGTGCGGAACTCAACGGCCTCCTCAGCTATCATGAGAATAACAATGTAGGGATCGACGGCGTCTATCTCATCGGCACGGACACCACCGCATCCGAGATTTGCGTTCGAGCGCTTTCAGCCGCATTGAGAAGTGGTAAGTTCGTCGAAAACAGCATCGAGGTCCACGACCAGAAACGACTTGAGTGTTACAACAGCCCCACCGGCGATTTCGTCGACGGGTTACGGAATCTTGTCGGGACACTCTTCAACCGGATACGATCGTGGCGGAAGAAAGGGTATCAGGTCTACCTCAACGCCACCGCTGGCTTCAAGCCCGAGGCGGCATTGATGGTCACTATCGGTAGTATCCTCGGCATACCGGTCTATTATATCCACCACCTCTACAGGCGGGTGGTCGAGATCCCGCCCTTCGCCACGGCGCTGCAACCGGAGCTGTTTTCGCTCCTCGCAAGCTTCGAAAAGCAGGATGGTCGACGTTTCAAATTCGATACTGAAGAACGGTCATCGCTCCAGACCCTTTCCAATCTCAGGCTTATCCAACCGATCCGCGATGAGGACTGGAGTGTGCGTGGATACAAGCGGACCGATACCGGTGATTTCGTGTATTGGTTCAATAGAGAACTCAAAAAGACAGTGGGATAGAGCCGAGAGAACGCATCCTTTGGCAATGCGACCTGGACCGCAATTGCCGACTCGTCCATGGACGGATCAAGAAGGCGCGATGAAACTGAGTGCTTTCTTCTGGATCCCATCGATAACGATCGTCCGACCCCATTGAACGAACCAGCTTCTTTCAGCACAAATAATGTATGGATCATTCGTCGTTATCCCCATGGACCACGGTGAGTTGCGGTAGCTGGAAAGGGGGTAGGATCAATATTCACAGGATCGGATCAGACCGCCGCTACTTCTGAGCCGCCATCGCGCGCCCACTAATAGTTTCGTTTCTATTAGAGGTATATCACACCTTCCCGCGGCATATGTGGACGGCCTCAAGGCCATAGGTGCTGCCAGCACATAAGGAGGTGTTTATGGTATAGACAGTAAGAGAGAGCTCAGCCACCGCACGCCCAGCGTATTTATGGGTTTATCTTATACGACGATATGAACCGTCTGCTATGGCCTATACGCCACTCCAATAAATCCTCCGGAAACGCTTCTTTCGTATGGTGTTAGAGCTATACGTCTCTTCGTATCCTAGGAAAATAGTTTCTATACCGATACAGCACTTGATGATTTTGGTGGGTAGGATACTTTCTATAGGACATTCTCATCTCATCAGTAAGAAAAAGAGTTTGGCATCGAATGAACGGAATCCACCCACCCCATATGCCTGTTCGGATCTCTGCGAGATCGATGGTGTTGATCATCTTCACCAGGGTGGACCCACGAACTGCTGGGAACTCAGCGCTGGCAAGATCTGGCGGCAATGGCTTCTAGTGGATCGCGTTGGCGCATAGCGCTAAAGTCTCCGGAAGGGCGAGCGGGCGTCGCGG
>CAZSUE010000368.1:0-5478 GCA_964609045.1 uncultured archaeon
TTACCAGATGGGTGGCGGCGGTGAGGCGCCCGACGCCGGTGACTTCCTCAACCTCGAATACTACACCGCGAACCACTATTGGGCACCGCTCTGGCACGTCGAGGGGACGGGCACGAACAACGCTACTTTCGACCACGCCGAGATCGCGCTCCCGCCGGATGCGCACCATCGCGCGTTCCGATTCCGGTTCTCGGCGCAGGGCTCCACCGGCGCATACGACGATTTCTTTATCGACGATATCACGCTCGCGCTCCCCGGGATCCCACCATGGCTCAGCGTCGCGCCGACGAACGGGAGCGTCGCACCACTGAACGAGACCACCATCGCGGTGATAGCCGCAGCCGATGAACGCCCCCTCGGCCACTACAATGGCACGCTCATCATCCGCACCAACGACGCCGATGCACCGACCGCGGCCGTACCCGTGAACATGACCGTGCTCCCAGCGGTGCACAACCTCAGGCTGGAGTGGATCGACGCACCCGCCACCAGCCAAGCCGGGGTGACCGTCGCCATCGTTGCGCGCGTTTCCAACGCTGGCATATCGAACGAAACTGCGATAACGGTCGAGCTCGTCGTGAACCACACGACCCAGAACAGCACCACCGTCGCCTCGCTCCTCACCGGCACCAGCACCACCATCACGCTGGGATGGACCCCTCTCGCCGCGGGGCGGTACAACATCTCGGTGCACATCGTCCCCGTCCCCGGCGAGACGCTCATCGAGAATAACGCCGCATCGGCACAGATCGAGATCACGCTGGAAGCGGCCGCGCGTATCCACCCCTCCATCATAACGACCCAGCTCTATACCGTCCAACGGCGCGACCTCAACCTCACCATCGTCAACGAGGGCTTCGCGCCGCTCCACTGGACCATCCTCGACGGCGAGTTCTTTACCACCACCTTCCCCAACACAACCGTCAATACCTCGCAATGGGAATGGGCCAACGGCACGGTAGAGATCGACACCGACGCACTCAACCCGCCCTCACCGCCCTATGCGCTCAACCTCAACGGCGCCGCCGATATGATCACATCGGTCGCCATCGACCTCTCGCAGACCGCCCATGTCTCGCTCCAGTTCGCGTTCCAACGCGGCGGCGGCGGCGACTCGCCAGAGACCGGCGACCATCTCGATTGCGAGTACTACTCCATTACCGGCGAGTGGGAACTCCTCTGGCAAACCTTCGGGACCGGTGCCAACGAGCAGCAGTTCAATGATGTCACGCTCACGCTCCCCGAGGACGCGCTCCATGCGCAGTTCCGGTTCCGGTTCAGCTCCACCGGCACCAGCGGTGCGTACGACGATTTCTTTATCGACGATATCGCGCTCCGACCGCCGCGCATCCCCGCATGGGTCGCGATCGCGCCCATGAACGGGACGGTGGCGCCCACCTCCGAGAGCACCGTCCAGCTCACCATCGACGCCACCACGCTCGCACCAGGTGCCTACTATGGGAATATCACCGTGATGACCAACGACCCACTGGACCGACTGATCAGCGTCACCGTCGCGCTCATCGTGGAAATGGTCCCGCACGACCTCGCCGCAGTTGCCATCGACGCGCCCACGAACCATCCGGTGAACCAACCGCTCACCGTGGACGCCACCATCGGCAACCGCGGAACGCATACGGAATCGAACCTCGCCATCTCCATCGTCGATAACGGCGTCACCGTCGACTCCACCATGATCGGCAACCTCCCGGCGGGCGACAACGGTACGGTCACTTTCACATGGACACCCACCACGCCGGGCATCCATCGCCTCACGCTCGTGGTCGCACCGCTCCAGACCGAGATCGTGCTCGAGAATAACAACTATAGTATCGAGATCGCGATCTCCGATCCCGTCGATCCCAATGCCGACGCCGGTGCGGACATCGTCGGCGTGGTCAACGAGACGATACGTTTCAACGGGAGCGCCTCCAGCGATAATATCGGCGTTACGAACTGGACCTGGACATTCGACTACCACGGCGAGAATGTCACCCTTTACGGCCCAACACCCGCGTTCACATTTACAATGGAAGGCAGCTACATCGTCACGCTCACGGTCAGCGACCTTTGGGGCAATCGTGCACTCGATACCGTCCGCGTCGATATCACCGAGGTCGTACCCGAGTTCGCCACCGGCCCCACCGTCACCGCTGGCTACGATAACGCACATATCGAATGGACCACGAATGTGCCCACGAATTTCACCCTCTATTGGGGCACCAGCGAAGCGGATGTGTTCGATAACGCCCTGGACGGAGACGCGTTCGACGCGAGCCAGAGCGTGACGATCGTCGCGCTCGCACCCGCGACCACCTATTATTACCAAATACGGATCTGGGCGGAGAACCTCAACGAGATCGCCACCGCCGTCCGATCGTTCATCACCGACGCGCAACCCGATACCGCACCGCCGCTGGTCAACAATATCGCCGTCGACGCCGGCGCCACCACCGCAACGATCAATTTCACCACCGACGAGCCCGCACGCGTCACCATCCGCTACGGCACCACGGCGGCGTACGGATCGACAGCGACTCTGCCCGGCTACCGTACCGCACATTCGGTCATTATCACCGGCCTCGACATCCTCATCACCTACCATTTCGCCATCAATGTCACCGACGCGAGCGCAGCGGCCAACAGCGCGCAGTACGGCGATTATACCTTCGATACGAAGGAGGCGACGCCACCGTCCATTATGAACCGATCCGTATCGGTATCGGACACCGCCGCACTGGTCAGCTGGGACACGGACGAACCCGCGCGCTCCACGCTCCAATGGGGCCTCCACGATTCCCAGCTGGACCGATCGCTCGCCAATGCAACACTCACGCGCCATCACCAGTACCGCCTCGAAGGGCTCGACAACGACACCCGATATTCCTACCGTATCATCGTCGTCGATTCTTTCCACAACAGCTTCACCAGCGACCGCTTCGAGTTCACCACATTGGCGCAATCCGATACCGAACCGCCGACGCTTTCAGCGCTCACCGTCGATCTCTTCGAGACCGCCATCCGGGTGCGCTGGACCACGGACGAACCCGCCACAACCCGCGGGATCATCGCGGACAGCGCCGCGGCGCTCGAAACCGATACGCGGTTCTACGACGAGCTGCGCCACAGTGCGCTCACGCTCGACCACGAGATCGAATTCGCCGGCCTCGCCGAGGGTGAGACCTACCACTTCAAGATCGGTGGGACGGACGCGTTCGGGAACGGGCCGGTATGGAGCGCGGTGGAGTCGCGGACCACCGCCGATACCGCGCCACCCGCGTTGAACGGGCTCAACGTGGCGGCCGTGGGCGACGGAACCGTGACCCTCCAGTGGAACGCGTCCACCGCATCCGACCTCGACCATTACCGCCTCTATTGGTCGGCGCAGCCGTTCGCATCGGTCGACGACGCCGAGGGCTTCCAACGCGTCGAGCCACCCACGCACCGCGCCACCATCACCGATCTGACCAACGGTGCCCGCTACTATTTCGCCGTCGTCGCCGTGGACGCGAACGCCAACTACCGCACCGGTGTGATGACCGTTTCCGCCATACCCAGCGTCCCCATCCTCCCCGGCGCCGTGTCCGGGTTCGTGCGCGATACCGCGGGCTACCCCCTCGCAGGGGTGCGCGTCGTCGTCGATACCATTCAGAACGCCACCGCCACCACCGACGCCGACGGACGGTATCGCATCGACGCAGTTGCTGCGGGCAGCTACACGATCTCGTTCTGGTACGACGGGGTGCGGCTCGACGCCATCGACGATATCGCCATCGCGAACAACGAGGAACAAACCGGCGTCAATATCACGCTCGTCCTGCCGCACACCACCGGCAGCATCGCCGGCACGGTCTACGACGACGACGGCGTCCCCCTTCGGAACGCCACCGTCTCCATCGGCGCACTGGGTCAAAGCGTGTCCACCGACGCCAACGGCCAATACCGCTTCGAAGCGCTCCCTGCGGGCAGCTACACGCTCGTCGCCGAGAAGACCGGCTACATCGCGCACAGCGTCGAGAATGTACCGGTATCGCGCAACCGTACCACCTCCCGCGATCTCTTCCTCGAGGCGCCAGAGCCGGTGGTCGCGCTGCGCGGGACCATCACCGACCGCGCCGGCGACCCCATCGAAGGGGTGACGGTCGAGCTGACGCCCGGCGCGAAAACGACCCAGACCGACGCCGACGGTGCGTACACCTTCTACGACCTCCCCGTCGGGCGGTACGACCTCAGCTTTCGCAAGAGTGGCTATGAGCGGGTGACCCGGAGCGGCGTCGAGGTCGTCGCAGATCGTCTCACCGAGCAGGATGTGACGCTGTCGCGGGTCTTCTCGCTATCGATCGGTCCGTTCACCGACTCGACGGGCGCACCGCTGGAAGGCGTCGAGGTCACCATCGTGCGCGAGTCGCTCACGCGCACCGCCACCAGCGATGCGCGCGGCTATGCGAACTTTTCCGCGTTGCCCGGCCAGCTCCTCGGGAAAACGGTGACCATGACGGTGCGGGCCGATGATGTGGGGCGGACCTACCATAAGACGGTCGGCACCGACGGGCGCGTTGCCATGTCGGACGATGAACTCACCATCAAGGACCCGAGCGAGGCCGGTGCGGACACAGACGACGAAGCCGCCTGGCAACGCTGGCTCCTACCACTGATCATCATCGTCGTGCTGCTCGCGGTCGTCATCATCATCATCGTCGTGGTCCGTCATCGGAAGGCGGAAGATGAACTCTTTGCAGAGGCGATGAAGGAGGAGCATGGATACGCCCGGGAATATGAAGGTGCCGAGGTGGACGAGCGGTACGAAGCCTACGACGAATATGACGAATATGACGAATATGAGGATGGCGCCGAACCGTATGAGCCATATGAGTACGGATATGGACCGGAGGAGCCAGCGGCGTGGGACGACGCCGACGCCCAAGAATTCATGGACGAGTATGAGGGCGGCGGGGAAGCGTATGGGCGCTATGACGAATATGAGGACCACGAACAATATGATGATATTGAGGAGGGATACAGGTTCGATACTGACGGCGAAGGAGAGGTCGCCTTCGACGGCGAGAGCGGTGAAGAGGTCGAAACGCTCGACCCATGGAGCGCGTTCGAGACGCCGGATGGACCAGACGGAAGCTGGGGCGAGGAGATGGACGAACCGATGGACGAACCGATGGACGAGTTAGAGGAGGAGTTCGATGCGTACGATATGTTCGAAGACCCGGGTGTGAGCGGCGATGTCCATATCGATATCGATATCGATGTCGAGGATGCATTCCTCTTCGACGACGAGCTCGAAAAAGAGGGACCAAAAGCGGAGGACATGGAGGCGACGCTGGGCGACGAGATGCTGGACGCGGATGATAGAGATATGGAAGAGGAGGGGCTCTTTTCCGACGAGGAGCTGGACGAGCTGTTCGGCTAAGCCGTGCTACCGTGCTACCGTGCTACCGTGCTACCGTGCTACCGTGCTACCGTGCT
>CAZSUE010000369.1:0-5475 GCA_964609045.1 uncultured archaeon
CATGCGCCGCTGGGCGGGCTCCCGAAACCGGACATCCTCGTGGCGGCGAACAATATCTGCGGCACGGTGCATAAATGGTACGAAGCGCTCCAGGAGATGCTGGATGTGCCGCTCGTCGTGATCGATATGCCGTTCGTCGCCGGTGAGCCCGATGACACCACCATCGACTATGTCGAATCTCAGCTCCGGTCGCTCGTCGGCGACCTCGAGACGCAGACGGGGCGACGGTTGAGGCCGCGAAAACTGCATCGAGTGCTCCACCACGCCAACGAAACGGTGACGGCATGGACACGGATACTCGAGGCCTGCCAACACCGCCCCGCACCGCTCAACGGCACCGATCGGTTCATGGCCATGGCGCCGATCGTGACCCTTCGTGGAACACGGTCCGCAACCCGCTATTACCGCGCGCTGCTCGACGAGGTCAACCGACGGGTGAGGGCGGGTGTCGGCGCGATCAAGGAGGAGCGCTATCGGCTCCTCTGGGACAATATCCCCATCTGGTTCCGGCTCTTCGACCTCTCCAATACCCTGGCGGCACAGGGCGCGGTATTTCCCGCCGATACCTATACCCACGCCTGGACCGGGCGCTTCGACCCCGAGGAACCGTTCCGGTCCCTGGCAGAGGTTTACACCACCATCTATCTCAATCGCGACATCGCCCACCGCATCGAGCTCATGGCCGCGATGATCGATCGGTTCCATATCGACGGGTTCATCATGCACTCGAACCGTAGCTGCAAACCCTATTCGCTCGCCCAGCTCGAGATCAAACGTGCATTGACCCAGCGCACCGGCGTACCCGGTCTCGTCCTCGAAGCGGATATGTTCGACGAACGCGATTTCTCAGACGCACAGATCCAGACCCGTCTCGACGCCTTTTTCGAACTCCTCGACGAGCGGTGAAGCGGTGAAGGGGCAGTACGCGCGCGGCAAACTACACCTTGATCGACGATGGCGATCGTTGATACCTTCACCCACAGATCACCGCGAAGAACGGCGTTGCGTACCATATCCCGCCCCGGACATGCTCGTTTCGTCGTTTGACGATACTAAGGTTTAAATATCGCATAATGAATCTCTTCCTGTCGCACAGGAGGCGCATAGATGAGCGCAATGATGCTCGATAACTCAACGAGGCGCGAAATCATCTCTCGAGTGCTCGAAGATTACGAGAACTGGGAAGCTGAAAAAGACCTGATCCTCAACGCGAAATAAGTGCCGCCCCGTCTCCACCGCGCAGCGTAACGATCGCGCTGCATACTCGCCGATCACCTCCATGATGGGAGATGCGTCAGTCCGTTCGATACAAGCTCGGGGTTGACGCCGGGAACATCGACCGGCACATCGCTCGTTCCCGCTCTGACACTCCGGCACTCTCCCACTCTTTTCAAAGATGCTCCAATAGATGTGCGACCGCGCTGCTGGCCACTCGAAAGGATCGCCCATTTCCGAGTGATGCCCCCTCCCCCTTGGCCCTCTCTTCGTTCGTTCTTCTCAGCCCCAGTCGTATCATGCATCGCATCGCATCACATCGCATCGCATCTCCCGTCCATCCACATCCCTCTTTGCACGAAACCTTTTATTGCGGCGTCGCGATTGCCGGTCCTCGATCATATCGGCCGAAGATGGAACGGGTGGAACAATTGTGATGCATATCCCCATCGTCTATCAAGAGGAATACACGAACTCGCTGGCGCTCAAGAAGATCGAATATGTGGTGGAAGAGACCTTCGGTGAGGATACGACGATCGAATCGGTCTCGAGGACGAACTTGCATGCGAGATATTTTGTGAACGCCGATCTCGTCATCGTCTTCGGCGGCGACGGGACGCTTTTGACCGCCACCCATTTTATCAAACGCGGCGTCATCGTCGGTGTGCATACGCGCCACGAGGGCAGCCTCGGCCATTTCATGCCGTTGACCATCGAAACGCTCCGCGCGCACCTCGAGGACTATCGGGCGACCGAAGCCTATCTCAGCACGCATTTCACGCGCTACCACCGCCTCTCTGCGAAGATCGAGAAGGCGAGCGGGACGGTCTCACCGGTGGACCTCGCGTTCAACGAGTACGCCATCGGGAACGACCTCTTCGGTCGGCCGTCGAAATATACGCTGAAGCCGCATCTCGAGTGCGGACCGAACGCGTCGGAGGAGGAGCGTAAACTGGCGCGTGAAGGCGAGTTCCAGCGCAGTAGCGGCGTCCTCTGTTCCACTTTCCAGGGAATGACCGGCTGGGTGGGCAATGTGCTCCCCTCCGACGAGTTCGAGGCGCGCATGGACGAATATCGCGCACTCCTCAACGACGGCCCACGACAGAACCGGCAGTTCTTCTTCATCAATATCCATCCCATGAGCCGCGACTACCGGTTGAATGCCGGATTCACCGACCGGCTCGTCATCCACTCGAACATGGTGGGTGGCATCATCGCACTGGACGGGTTCAACGAATTCCCGTTCGACCGCAACGACCGGCTCGTGATCGAAGGGTCGGACTTTCCGCTCTGGCTCCTCACCTCGCCGTTCGGCGCAAATCCACAGGCCAGCGCACCCTCCGATAGCACCTAACCAGCCATTTTTTATTCGCATACCCCCGCTCCGGTTCCTGCATGCGCCGTCTCGGTTGCACCTATCGGCATGGTGCATGATCGGTTCCTTATGCAACAGCCGGATACCCCGCGCCGGTTCCTGCAGGCGCCGTCTCGGTTGCACCTATCGGGATGGTGCATGATCGGTTCCTTATGTAACAGGCGGATACCCACCGCTCCGGTTCCTGCATGCGCCGTCTCGGTTGCATTTATCGGCCGTTTGTATAATCATTCGGCTTCTTCGAGAAAAAGGTCGACGAACGAGAACTGCGTCCCGTCAAAAAGTCCCCGATCGCTCAGCTTCAGCTCCGGGATGACGAGGAGCGCGAGGAACGAGAGCGTCATGAACGGCGAGCCCATGGTGCACCCAAGGGCACGGGTATGGTTGTGCAGCGTATCGAGCTGTGCGGCGACGCGTTCCACCGGGTCGGTGCTCATCAGACCGGCCACCGGTAATGGGACCGTGGTCTTTTTCACACCCTCCGCGGTCCGCTCCACTGCGACCAACCCGCCACCGAGGTCGGCGACGGTCTTCACCGCCAGCGCGATATCCTCGTCGGTCGTACCCACGGTAACGATATTGTGCGAATCGTGCGCGACGGTGCTGGCGAGTGCGCCGTGCTCGAGCCCGAACCCCTCCACAAAGCCCAATCCAATATTCCCGCCGCCATAGCGCTCCACCACCGCCAACTCGAGGACATCCGCATCCACATCGGGGAGGAGGGCGCCATCGCGCACCGGAAGCGCAGCGGTGGTCGCCTTCGTCACCAGTTGCGACCCTTCCGCGTGGATCACACGCACCTCGATGCGCTCTTCTTGAGCGTTTTGCGGCGCAGCGATCCGAAACCGGGATGGGTCCGTTCCTTCGAGCTCGATGGTGTTCTTTAGTGTGAGCGGTTTTGCCGAAAAGGTGGGTTCACCGTCCACTGCCACGCGTTCGCCGCCGATATAGACCTCTCGCGGAGTAAGTTCGTCGAGGTCGGAGACGACGATGATATCGGCGTCACGCCCCGGCGCCAGCGCGCCACCGTTCAGCCCGTAATGCCTGGCGGGGAGGATGGTGACCATCCTCAGCGCGGAAAAGAGGTCGAGCCCAAGCGCACGCGCTTTCTTCACCGTCGCGTTGAGATGGCCGTGGACCAGCTCGCCGGGGTGCTTGTCGTCGCTGACCATGAGGCAGTCACAGTGCTCGGCGAGCCCGATGAGCGCTTCGAGATTCTTCGCCGCCGACCCTTCGCGCATCTGGATACGCATCCCGAGCCGTGCTTTCTCCAGTGCCTCGTCGAAGGTGGAACATTCATGGTCGGTTGAGATCCCGGCGGCGATATATTTGCAAAGGTCCGCCCCGGAAAGGAGCGGTGCATGCCCGTCGATAGGCTTGTTTGCATGTTTGGCGGCGTCGAGCTTCGCCAGTACCTCCGGGTCGTCGTGCACCACGCCGGGATAGTTCATCATCTCACCCAGCGCGACCATATCGTTTGCGGCCAATAACGCTTCGATCGCCTCGTGGCCGAGGGTGGCACCTGCGGTCTCGAACGGTGTTGCGGGCACACAGGATGGTGCGGTGAACGCCACCCGAAGCGGGACGCGGCTTGCATCCTCGCGCATGTACGCGATACCGTCGATCCCGAGCACATTGGCGATCTCGTGCGGGTCGGAGACAACGGTCGTCGTTCCCTGCGGCACCACCGCTGCGGCAAAGCGCGACGGGCAGAGCATCGAGCTTTCGATATGGATATGGCCGTCGATGAAGCCCGGAAGGAGGTAGCGCTCCGCCTCGGTCTCCTCTGGCAGCTCCTCCAGCGCTTCGACCTCGGTGATGACGCCGTTGTCGAACCGAACGCAACCGGGATAGATCTCCGCAGTCATGACATTGACAATATTTCCATATAGTTCATCGACCATGGTATCCTCACCTGATGATGGGTGGAACGAGCATCGATAGCGGTGATAGGGGTGATAGCGGTGGATCGAGTTCGGACCGAGGTTGGCTCCTATGCGCATTGCGCAGGGAGTTAGAAGGTCCCGCGGTTCCAGCCCCACATCGCGCCGCGTGCAGCGGCAAACTCGATATAGACCCGTTCGGGGTCGACAGCGAGGTGCTCCTCGACAAAACCGCATAACGCGTCGGAAAGCTCATCTGTCTCATCTTGAGCCAGCCCGATACTCTTGAGCTCGAGGAACGCGAGCGGGTCGTCGCTACCGCCAAACAACATCGGCCGCGACGGTTCCAATGTCACCACGACATACCGCTCCGGCTTCCCGAGCGCGGTTGCGACCAGCTTCGAGGCGGCGGACAATACGACATCAGTATGTTCGATCGGTTGGTTCGTCTGGATCTTGAGGTACGGCATATCGATCACGCATCGAGGGGTAGCGCATCGCGCATATTAGCTTTTTGGCGCTGCGCCCCCCACTTCACTTCACTTCACTTCGCCCCCTCACCACTTCGACCGTCTAAGGACCACACTGCCGCTATCGTTACGCGCAACTGTTCATTATCGTTACGCGGGTAAGTGCATCTTCGAAAAAAGGTGGTGCGTCTCGAGCGCATCCGCTCGGCCTACTCTATGTATGATCGGAGAGCGGTCTTTAACGAAACGGACCGACCGATGCGATGGTGACGCCGCTGATTCGCCGAGGGGCGGTTAGGATCGCACCAGGTCCTGCCCTTTCTCGACGACGATGCGGCATGGTGGCGGGAGCTTCATGCTCGCCTTCCGAAGCGCGTCCTTTGCCCATTTGAAATTGATCGGGTTCGTCGAGAGCGTGAGCACCGGTTGATCGACGTGCATCCGTGCGGCGCGTCCCACCGCTTTCCCGAAGGCATGTCGCATCCCGTCGGAGACACGGTCTGCACCCGCGCCGGTCGCCTGTTTGTTCTCT
>CAZSUE010000370.1:0-5455 GCA_964609045.1 uncultured archaeon
ACACTTGTCGACGGACGCTGACTCTGAGCGAAGCGAGGAATGGCGCGACGGGGAATCCGGCGACACACTTGTCGACGGACGCTGACTCCGAGCGAAGCGAGGAATGGCGCGACGAGGGAACGAGGGGACAAGGGAACAGGGGAACGAGGGATCCAGTGACACACTTGTCGCCGGACGCTGACTCCGAGCGAAACGAGGTATGGCGCGACGGGGGAACGGGGGAGTGAAATGGTGATGTAAGCAGGTAGCTTTCGGCCATAGGACATGAAAATGTAGGATAGGGGCCCAGGTCCTATCGCATCGACCATGCTAGACCCTACAACGGCGTCCGCTTCCATAATAGTATCTAACTCGATATCTGCATCGGCATTTGCATCTTCGTCTGCATACACATCCACATCTACATCCGTTCCTCGGAACCAGCCATGCCTGCGTATGTGACGTTTCGTGGCATACCGTAGCGGTAAAGCTAAATTCATGCGTGTCGTTCTCCCGGCGTTCGACGACCGATCGGAACGATCGAAGCGGTGACGCACCATGGCAGATAACGATAAATCCTTCGATTTCGAAGAAATACTCTCTAAGCTCAAATCCTCGCCCGAAGACCTCCTCGAGTTCTACCGCGCCGAGAAATTGGTGCTCAAAGACCGCGGTTCCGGATCTGGCGACAGCGACGGCGGGTCGCAGACGAAGCTACGCGTCTACGAGGATGTGATCGTCATCGCCACCATGCCGGACTGGGCGCAGTTCATCGACAACGAGGGGAAATTCCACTGGATCCCCGCGGACAAGATCGATGAGATCGTCTATGTGAAGGACTCGAAGGAGTTCTTCATGCAGATGGCCACGCTCTCGGCGCAAGAGATCATTAAGCAGCTCATCACGCTCCGCGATATCCAGGCGCGCGATCATAAGGTCCAGGGCTTCTTTTAAAATCGTGACACCGTCCCCCCGTTCTCACGCATCGCAAGCGCGCCACAGGCAATGAGCGGTGTCCATTTCATCCGCTCGCTCGGGCCAGTACCCTATCTATTGGCTATTGGCGTGCGATATTTCGCCGACAACTGGCAGGGCCGTTACCTCGTCAACACAAATCTTTATCACGAACGCATCACATATCTGAGCGTCGGTAAGGTGAGGCTCGCACCCGAATCGTGCGATCATATCGGATAGCGTATACCGAGGTCTGGGTCTCGTGCCGGCGCGAAGGTGACCCAGATGAGGATCGAGGGTGTGGATGCAAAGACCTGTATCGGTTGTGGAGCCTGTGTCGAGGTCTGCCCCACAGCACGGTTCGAGATGGTCCAGCGAAATAACGAGGATGAGCGAACGGTAGCGCGGTTCGATGACCCCGTCGGCGCATGTATCGAATGTGGCCACTGTATCGCCATGTGTCCCACTTCGGCCGTCGTCTACCACCACGCCGAGGAACCGCTGGAGGACCCGCGCATCGGTGCGCCGGAGGCGATCGTCGATTTCGAAACCGTGATGGTCCAGCTCCGTGCGCGCCGCTCGCATCGGCATTTCAGATCAGAAATTGTCCCGCGCGGATCGATCGAGAAGGTGCTCGAGGCGATGCGCTACGCACCCAGTGCGTCAAATGCCGAGACATGGGAATTCGTCGTTCTCACCGAGTCAGCGCTGGTACGCGCGTTCTCCACCCAGGTGCTCGATTTCATGCGGCGGCTGCACAAGCTGGTACAAAAGCGCTGGCTGATCAAGCTCTTCACCCGCGGAGCGCTTTGCGAAAAACTGCTCCATCCGCGGACCGAGAACGGGTTGGCGCGAATGCTCGAGCGAGGGGAGGCAGGCGAAGACCCCATTTTCTTCGACGCGCCCTGCGTCATCGTGCTCCATGCACCGGATTACGGGAGCTTTGCCGGGAACAACGCGGGCCTCGCATTCCTCCACGGCATGCTCGCCGCCGAAGCACTCGGGCTCGGGACATGCTGGATCGGGTATGCGCAAGAGGCGTTGAGGCGGCGCAAAACGCTCCGCGAATGGCTGGGCGTACCTAAAGGACACAATGTCTGGGGCGTCATGGTGCTGGGGTATCCCACGGTCCGGTACGAGCGCGCGCCGCCGCGAAAACCGATCCGCGCCACATGGAACGAAGTGCACTCCTAACATGGACGATCTGCCGATGGGGGAGCAACGACAGAATCGGCCCCGATCGATCCACTCTCACTCTGCTCTACTCTGCTCTACTCTACTCTGGCCCATAGATTCATATGGAACTGTTCGGATGCAGGGGCGAGACCCGATCCGGTCCATACTGGCTGAACGCAACGCTGGACTTTGCCAGCGTTCGTTCCTATGACTGGAGCAGGCAGAACAGGGGCACGGTCGATCGAACCTCACGAACGAAAAAGCAGCGCTGGTCGGATGCACCGCGACATTTCACTGAGTGGCCATCTCGTACGCCGCATCCTCCATTTCGCGTTCGCCACCGTCCTCGTCTATTACCTCGTCCCGCCGGTGATGGCGCGTATCGGCGCGGTCCCGATCACCCGCGACCTCGTCCTCGCCGCCCTCTACCTCGTCGCCGTGCTGATCGAAGCGGTGCGCCTTGGTACCAAACGCCGCTGGTTCCTCCTTCATCGCTTCGAGACCGACCGTATCGCGTCGTGGTTCTTCTTTAGTTCAGGTGCCGTCCTCCTCATTTTCACCACGCCGCAATATATCGCCGCACCGGTGATCCTCGCCGTCTCGTTCGCCGACCCAGTGATCGGTGAGCTCCGAGGCATCTCGCCGTATGTAGCGATGATCGGCGGGTTCGGGATATGTTTCGGCGCGTTCGGGATCTTTCGCTACCCGCTTGCGACGAACGCGCTCGGCTCGCTCAGCGCAGTGCTCGCCGAATCGATCGAGCCCGGGCAACGGCGTGCATTGCAGCGCCTCGTTGGGCGAAAGCGACCGTGGGGCGCGAAGCGGAACCGTCTCAATAAGTTACTGGCGTTTTTCGCATGGGACGACGACCTCCTCATGCAGCTCGTCCCTGCCGCGGTGATCGTTCTCATCAGCGCACTGGCCAACGCCTATGGCTGGAGCGCTATGCTCCCGCCGCAAGAGCCGTTGCTCACGCCGCTCTACTGACTGCGTCACTTTTTATAGAGCCAGCGCTATTATCCGCCGATGATCTTGCGAGCGGGCGACGGCGACCCCGCCGATTACGCGTATATCTATCTCCACGGCTTCTGTTCCAGTCCGGGGTCGAAAAAGGCGCAGTATCTGCGCGCATGCCTCGAAAAGCGCGGTCTCGAACTCCATATCCCCGATCTGAACGCACCGGACTTCACGTCGATGACGATGTCGTCCCAGCTCGGCGCGCTCGAGACCTTCGTGGACGAATCTGGACTCGGTGCGCTCCGCATCATCGGATCGAGCATGGGCGCGCTGGTGGCGCTCCTCTTTGCAGAAGCGAGGGGTGCCGTAGACGCGCTCGTGCTGCTTGCGCCGGCATTCGCTCTCTTTACCGACCTCGACGCGATCTTCGGAGAGGGAACTGTTGAGCGCTGGCACCGCCGCGGGCAGTTGGAAGTCTACCACTTTGACAGCGAACGGCTGGAGCCCATCGACGTCGCGCTCTACGACGATGGTGCGAATATCGATTTCTTTGCGCTGCAGCCCAGTTGCCCCATGCTGATCCTCCACGGCGCCGACGACGCGGTTGCGGCGCCGTCCGCGGTGCGTGAGTATGTGGCGCGCCGACGCGCGATCGGTCATCCCGTCTCACTGGAGTTCCTCCCTTCAGAACACCAGCTCCTCGACGGTCTGGAAACGCTCTGGGAGCAGATCGCACACTTCTTCGGGCTCGGCGTCGAGCGACCGTGAGCCTCGGATCACGATAGGGCGTCATATGCGAGGACCTCGACGCCGGAGAACGATCTGACACTTCGGTAATGGAGCGCAATATAGTGCGATACGGCGGGGAGGCGGTTGAGCCAGTAGTGTTCGAGATAGTGGCCGATAACGACATAGGAAATCTGCGCCTCCTCGAGATAGGCGACGATCTCCTCCTCGGTGGGATAGCCCATGAGCTGGACCGCGCCCGGATCGGCGTAATCGAATACGCGGGTGATATTGAAGATCGTATTCCGGTTGGCGGCGAAGGCATAGATGGGGAACGCGACGATCTCGTCATCTTCGTCGGTGTGTGCCGCAATATAGCTGGCCACCGCGTCGATCGTGCCAAGCGCGGGGTGGGGGTCGTCCTCGGTGACGGTGTGGTACTCGTTATTGTTATAGAGTGTTTGTGCGGTGAGCGCGGAACCGAGGATGAGCGCACAAAAGAGGATGGGGAGGCTTTTGGCCAGCCTCGAGTGTGATCGTGATCGATATTGCATACTGAGACGGTCGCCGAGCGTGGCGACGATGAGCCCGAGGATCCGACTGGCGGCGGGAAGTAGCTCGGTAAAATAGATGGGGAGCCACCACCGGCGTGTGCAATAGAAGAGTACGGGCGCGACCAACCAGATGAGGACGACCCAGACCCATACCGGCCGCGAGGAGAGGTCGGAGCGTCGATAGCGCGCGCCGATCCAGATACCGGTTGCGAGGACGGCTCCGACGACGAGGGGCACGACCAAACGCAGGGTGAGATGGTCACCACTGGCCAGCGCGGTATAGAGCGTCCCGCCGACGAGGACGCCGACGGCGCCGAGAACGGCGTAGCGATGGATGAGGGGTGCCACCGTGGTGGGAGTACGGACCGTTCGCGCGAGGCGGACGAGTGCGACGAGGGTGAGGGGTGCGAGAATGGCGAGGAGGAGGAATGCATCCATGACGAAATCGAAGGCCGGCTGCTCGCCGTGGAGGAGGTTGAGTATCACGAGCGTTCCGACGAGGTAGACACCGATGCAATAGAACCGCGCAAACCCGCGCTCACCGCGGTTGCGAAAGTAGGGTACCAATAGGAGCGTGGCGAGGAGCACGACGCAGACGATAAGCGGCCAGAGGAGCTGGTTGAGGAGGAGGTCGGTGAGGAGGAGCTGCGCGCTGCGGATGCTCACAACGAGGATGGCGCCGATATGGAGCGCATACAAGATCGTTAGTGTCCACGGTACTCTTGCATTGTCTATTCTGGCGGTTTTGAACCAGTCGCCGAGGAGGATCGCGACGAAGATGATGGCGAGGAGCGCGAGGATGGGCGCGCCGTTGGCAACCCCCAGCAGCGCCTCGAGCGATGCGCCGCGGTATTCGTAGAGACCCTGTGCGGCGGCGGCGACGATGAGCAGCGTCATCGACCCGATGACGGTGATCGCCGGTACGCGCACTGCGGGTGACCGACGTCGGATGAGGATGAGCGCGAGCGCGAGGAGCGGCGCGAGGAGATAGGTATTAACGCCGACGAATTCCATCCCCACCCAGTTCATATATCGGAGGGTTGCGACCGATGCCCAAAGCTCGGAGATAAAGATACGGGCGATGTAGTCCACACCGGCACTGGAGGCAA
>CAZSUE010000371.1:0-5449 GCA_964609045.1 uncultured archaeon
ACCCGCGCCGCGATTCGAGTTCGGCAATGAGCGGCCACGGGAAATCTGGATGCTTCTCTACCAATTGTGCGCCGGCGCGATGGGTCGACCAGCGGTCCCATTCCGACGGAGTGCGATATCGGTCGTTGATACCGGCACCGGAAAGGATATCGTACACCGCTGCGTCCACATCCAAGCGTATCGGGACAAAGTCATATTCCGAGAAGCGGGTATCGCTGCGCCAATGATACCAATAGCTTTTCCCACCGAGGATGACGGTACGCTCGGCGGCGAATCGTTCGAGGAGGGTGAGGCATTCGCGTTTCGAGATCGGTGCCCCGCGCTGATACTTCCCCGGAACGACCGCGCCGGCGATGATCACAACGAAGGGCGCGCCGGCGATATGGCGTTGCAATGATGGGTCGTCGCGGATCGCGTCGATGGTGATGTACGAGGATGAATGCTCGTATCCGCCGTCATCTGCGGCGGAGGCAACCGCACCGGCGATATAGCGCGGGCTGGGCGCGATGTAGGGCGGCACACCGAGCAGCGCGGGTTCGTCGGTGTAGCCGTCGACGATACAAACCTTTCGCCCGCTCACAGGATCAGACCTCCAACGCGTGGATCAATGTGCGGCCCTATTTAAGGGTACCTGGCAGCGCGAGAGGTTCCGAGGAGTTCGGTGCATATGATGGATCCTTCCCCCGCACGAGGAGGACTGGCACTGGTCCAAGCACCTAATCGAGGTGGCCGAGCACCGAGCATAACATTGATCACTGTCGACGTTGTTGTTCGTTCTATGCTATCGACCCTCGAGCGCAAGAAAGTCTGGGCCATCGTCATCATCGCGATCCTCGTCGCCGTTCCACTGGCAGTCACGCTCGGCTGGCCACAGGCGAAACGGGGCGGTATCGAAGAAGCGCCGAGTGAGCTCTGGGTGGCGCGGTTGAACGCAGCGACGATGGAGCATACCGCCTATCTCGACGGGAAGGCGCTCACCATTGCGAGCGACGACGATGGTGCGCCCCCGCTCGCGCTTACCGCCACCGCCGCCGCTGTCTGGCGAGATGGCGACGGCGAAGGGTATCAGTACCACCCGGTGCTGGTGGTGGATGAGGAGACCGACGCGCTGGCGCGCTACGAGCAACTCAGCGGGTGTGAACTGTCCTGGCTCGACGGGAACGACCCCTCCGCCACCTCGTTCGAACTGGCGCGGCAGTGCTGGTCGGAGGCCGAGTGTGTGATCCTTTTCGACAGCTATACGGCGGGGGTCGCCGTGGCACCGCTGGCGGGGTATTACGGGCTGCCGCTCCTCTATACGCCGGAGAACAGTACACCTACAACCGTGCTCAACGCGCTCCTCTCCGACCTCGGCGCGCGATACGCCATTGCCATCGGTGATGTGGCGGTCCCCGCCGATATCCCAGTGCGTGCGGTGATGCGGCTCGGTGCCGATGCGGGGTCGAAAACGAACCTCACTTTCGCATTCAACGATTTCTTCTGCCAGTGCCTCGCGTCCAACGAGGACGCGCCGTCGTATGCGATCCTCACCAACCCCGGTGATGTCGAGAACGATTGGGGCGAGCCAGGGTACCTCCCGCTGCGCGGCGTCTCCATGGCCGCCGCGCAGCTGGCAGCCGCTCGTGGCGCACTCGTCTACTTCACCGATGGTTATTGCGAAGACGAGCTCGGGCATGAAGCGGAGGGCGAGGAGCTGCGGGCATATAACCAGCTGGGTGCACGGGTCGAGGTCGCGAACCGCTACGCATCCAAGGGGCGCGAACGGGTGATGCGTGGGTGGAGACGCGCGGAGGAATACGGTGGCGCGCTCCGGCATCTCGCCATTGTCGGCGACGCCGTCGGCGTCCCGTTCCAGTACGAATTTTTCGACCCGGAGACCGACGACGGGGTCTTCTTTTCGAACACGAACTTTGCGGCCTCGGACTACTATTATGGGAATATTACCGGCGACGCGGAGCAAGATGTCGCGTACGGGCGCGTGGTAGCGCGCTCGCTCACCGATACCACGCTCCTCTGCGCGCGTTCGCTCGGGTTCGAAGCGTACGCGTCGTCGGAGTTCGAGGACGGGAACGCGGTCTCTGACCGGTTCTACGAGACCTTTTCCGGCGACTGTCGCAAGAATGCGGGGGTGTTCCTCGGTACGACGAAGGTGGGGCCGCTGCCCGGCGCGCTGAAGCATATGAAGAAGTATCAGTACCAGACCCTCTGGTCCCAGGGGATGTTCGTGACTGGCGAGGAATCGCTCCGTTTCAACGATCGCTCCGCCGCGCTCATCCTCGATAAGATGAACTATCTCATGTACTGCGGCCACGGCGATCAGGACTGTTGGTACTCGAATATGGTCGACGAGATCGATGCGCAATTCATTGCGACGCAGACCTTGAAACCTGGTCTCGCCGCGGTGATGGCCTGTCTCACCGGCCGCACCGACAACCCCGATGTCCACGTTGCGGATATGATCGCGCCGGCGTTCCTCCATGCGGGCCTAAACGGCTATCTCGGCGCGAGCCGGCTCGCGTACGGGCTCTTCCGCGGCGGAACGGACGATTACGAGCAGGGGCTCCTCCTCGATGACGGCGCGCTCTATCTCATCGACCGCGTGACCCATCATTATGCACAGGGTGGAACGAGTGTCGGCGAGCTGTTACGGCTGGCACGCAACGACCTTATCGAACAGTTCGGACTGGACGATCTCACGACGAGGATAACCACGCACGAGTACCTTTGCTACGGTGATCCGGCATGGGTGCCTGCGCCGCCAGTGGCATCGGGATAGTGAACTGGCGCAGCGCTCCGAACCGATACTTCTGACCGACTGTGAACCAAAGACCGAAACAGCCCGAGAGGGGTTTTTTTTTTCGCTCGATGATGGTTCGCCACTGTACATAGTACATAGTCCCCACCCACTTTCGACCAGACCGCCCGTTAGATTATATGTACCCCGAGCGTCATAGTGTCGTTGATCCCATGACGGATACGGCAGTTCCACAATGCACATTCTACGGTGCGGCGGGCACGGTCACCGGCTCCATGACGCTCGTCAAATACGGCCGCACGAGATTCCTCGTCGATTGCGGGCTCTACCAGGGGCTCCCTACGGTGGAGGCGCAGAATTGGGAGCCCTTTTTGTTCCCGGTGGCCCAGATCGATTTCGTGCTCCTCACCCATGCGCATCTGGACCATTGCGGGCGGCTGCCGCTCCTCTATAAGAACGGTTTCCAGGGACGGGTCTATTGTACCTCTGCCACCGCCGACCTCGCCGAGATCATTATGAAAGACTCGGCCAAGATCCAGGAGGAGGATGCGAAATACGCGCACAAGCGCTGGGAGCGCGAACAGGAGCGCGGATCGAACGGCCCGCCGCGCGAGATACCGCTCGACGGCGATGTAGTGCGCAAGGAGCCACGGCTCGAGCCGCTCTATACGATGCACGACGCCGAGTCGGTGCTCAAGCGGTTCGATAATGTGCGCTACGGGCGCGAGGTCAAAGTGAGTGATGGGGTCCGCGTCCTCTACCGCGACGCGGGTCATATCCTCGGCTCGGCGACGATCCAGATACGCTTCCCCGAAGTTGGAGGCGGGCGCGACGATAGTCGTGCGGGCGGCGCGGGTGACGAGGATGGCTATACCATCGTCTTCTCCGGCGATCTTGGACGGAGCGATCAGCCGATCATCCGCGATCCCACGCCCGTTCCCGGCTGCGACCTCCTCGTCCTCGAATCGACCTACGGCGGGCGCGTGCACAAGGACCCCGAAGAGCACCGGCATCGGCTCGCGCGGCTGATTAGGTACGCGTATCGTCGCGGCGGGCGCGTGCTCATCCCCGCGTTCGCCGTGGGGCGGACCCAGACGCTGATGTATGTATTGAAGGAGATGCTCGGCGAAGGCCGAATACCGCATCTCACCGCGTATTTCGACAGTCCCATGGCGCTACGCGCCACCGACACCTACATCAAGCATACCGAGTGCTACGACGAAGAGACCGTTACCATGCTCAAAAGCGGCGACGATCCGTTCTGGTTTTCCGAGATGCAGCTTGCGCGCACCCAGAAGGAATCGATCGCGATCAATACGCACGAAGGCCCCTGCATCGTCATCTCCTCGGCGGGGATGTGTACCGGCGGTCGCGTGCGGCATCATCTCAAACGCGTCATCGAGGATCGCAGTAGTGCGATCATCTTCGTCGGCTACCAAGCGGAGGGCACCCTTGGCCGCCAGATCGTCGATCGTGAACCGGTGGTCGACATCTTCGGAAGGCGGTATCACGTGCACGCAAAGATCGCCTCGATCCAGACCTTTTCCGCGCACGCGGACCAGAACGATCTCGTCGCGTTCGTCGGTGCTATGGACGCACCCCGGCCGCGCCGGGTCATATTGAACCACGGCGAGCCGAGATCGTCGAAGATGCTCAAGAAATGGTTGGAAGCGGAGTTAAACGGCGCGCTGGAGGTCGACATTGCAACGCAAGGGATGACGGTGCGACCTGATACGGTCTGACGCGAAACTTGCCCGCAGCACACCACTATCTTGCGAGTGGGACGAAACACTGCTCCCAGGATCGGAAAAGAAAGAGCGAGGATCGGACAAACCCGCCGATCTTCCGCCCCTTACCCACTTTTTCTTTTCTTTCTCCTACTCCCTTCACACATTACACTTTACACTTTACTTTCTCATGCTTCACTTCCTCATGCTCCTCCGACGGAACGGATTGAGCTTTTTGACCGGTGCAGCCCCTTTCGCATGTGCATGCTCGAGCTTCCGCCGCTCGAATTGGAAGATATCGGCGGCGCGTTCCACGCGTTGTTGGACATCGTCGGCGAGTTCTTCTGCGAGCGAACCGGGGAGGAACCCCTCATTTTTAAATTCGGCGATCAGTTCGAGCGCGGTGAACATCTCCGCGCGGCGGAGGAGCGCGTCTTGGAACCGGTCGACGAGCCGTGGATGGAAATGCTCCACGCGCTTGAGCTGCTCCACCACATCGACCATCCAATCGCGGTATGTCTCTCGCAGTTCGGGGTTTAGCTCGATGAGGAGCTCTGCCTCGGTATGATGCGCATAATGCGCACGAGCAGACCCTGCTGGCGACTCTCCCGCACGACGCTGGAGGATGCGGTAATAGATGAGGAGCGCGGCGAGGAGTTCATGGTAATAGGCGACGAGCCGATGGCCGTAGATGATGCGCGCAAGCCCGCCGAGCCGGAGCCTGCGGGCGAGGCGATAGACGCTCCGCAGCCCGGTACGCGAATCGAAGAGGTTCTCTTCCGAGAACGGCTTGACCCGCCGTTCGGGGAGATGGTGGTCGTCGCTATGCTCAACCGTATCGATGGTCGCCTCGAGCTCGTTGAGCCGCGCGGCGGCGATATCACCGGTGATGAACCCGCTCTCGAGCAGTTGTTGGAGCATGATGTGCTCGCGTCGGAACATGACCCGCAGCGTGTTGAGTCGCTCC
>CAZSUE010000372.1:0-5445 GCA_964609045.1 uncultured archaeon
CAACGAGTGGATCGCCGGACTGTTCTGATCGAAGCCCCGTTCGTCTGCTAGATCCCGAATGGAGGACGGCGCGGTTGGTCCGCCCGCCACAAGCTGCCGTCCTCATCTCCCCTTTTTCCTGTTCCTTTTTCGTTCCCTCTCCTTTTTTATCATAGATGACATGTGGTTCGGATCATGTCGTATGAAACGATCCAGCTAACCCTGTATTTAGGGTTTGCGTAAACCATATATGGCGCGACCCACGATGTGCGCCCTCTCCAGCCATTAGCGGTAGGTTATAGTAGTAAACCTCAAAGCATAAGGCTGGCGATAACAGATCCCGATTAAGCGAAAATCCATCTATAGTGGCAGTCTCATAACGATCGAGTGCGTCTGTCCTTTTGATTCCTCATTCCCACTCGATGATGGGACGAGCGCTCGGGTGTGGGACGGATGTGCGACGATTGGAGGCGTCTGTGTGTTTGAACTGGGAAGAGGATCTCATCTGCCAGTGTTTCTATTGGTAGGACTAGTGGTGACCGCGCTCTTTGTCGCCGGCTGCGAAGAAGAAAAGGATACGGAAGATAAGAAAGAAGCGCCAACGGTCATCTTCGAATAGAAGAATGCGAGCGATACGCTCGAGGACAGTGATACGAACGACGATATCGCGACGCTCACGCTCAGCGAGGGGAGTGTCGAGATCGAAACGCTTCAGCTCACGGTCTCTTCAGATGGGGATGCATATAGAAATATCTCCATGAGCAACCTGGACATCGTCCCCAACGAGGAAGCGGGGACATGGGCCGCCGGTGAATCGATCGTGTTCAAGGAGGGGGCTCTCCCCGCTGCGCTCACCGATGACAAAGGGAACTGGCCGTCGAACTCGTTCTTCTGTCGCATCGTCTATACGCCAATGGAGAAAATGATCTATCAGAGCGAGATTTCGCTGGAAACCTCGGCGGGTGAGGTGACGGCGTCGTTCTCCCTCGAGAACCACAGCGACACACTGACCAATGCCATTACGAACGAGAACATCGTCACCATCACGCTCACCGAGGGGACGCTCCGTCTCTGGGATATCCAGCTTCTCCTCTCCGCCGACGGCGATACCTTCGAGGAACTGTACGATTATCAGATATTGTCGGGCGACGAACCCGATGATGAATGGAATAACGGCGAGGCGCTTGTGATCAATGAGTCGGTTCTTCCCTCCACCCTCAGCGATGCTGCGGGGAACTGGAGGGGAACCGATTGCTATGTCCGGATCTACTATTACCCCACCGAGGAGGTCATCTTTACGGACCATGTCACGCTCGAGGAATCGACCTCCGACACCGAGGGGACGCCACCCCTCATCTTCGAGCTCAAGAACCACAGCGACACGCTCACCAACGCGGGCCAGGACGACGGTGTCGCCACCGTCCTTCTCACCGAGGGGACTGTGAGGCTCGATAGGGTTCGATTGACGGTCTCATCCGACGGCGACATCCATTACCCGCTTGGGGGTATCACGCCCGTCCCGAACAACGACCCCATGAACGAATGGAATGTCGCCGAAACGGTGGTGATCAACGAAGCGGACCTCCCCGCGAACCTCACCGACGAGAATGGGAACTGGCCCTCGACCACGGTCTATGTCAAGATCGACTATCTCCCAACCCAAACGACCGTGTACAGTAACAGTGTAATGGTGGAAGAATCAGCGTCGGGTTCCGGCGAGCAACCCTCCATCGTGGTGACCTGCACCAACGAAGGATCGGGCTCCGATCACAACTACTCGCTCGAGGTCGCCATGGCGGCGGGCCCATCCATCGCTATGAACGATCTGACCATCCAGATCCAAGATGCGACGGGCACGCCGGTTGCAGCGGCATCGTTCGATGACGCACACCGCGAGGATGAGGTGTACTACTACATCTACACCAGCGTGGAGTCGGTCACCGACGGCGCGATCACGACCTACGACAATAACTACAACGCCGAGCTGGACATCGGTGACCGGGTGATCGTCGACCCGAACGGGACCGCATGGGGACCCGGCGATATTGTGGTCTTCAAATTGAACGGTTCGACCTTTTACGAATGCGATCTGGTATAGTACAACGAGCGCGCGTTCCGCGGCTCGATCGCTGACAGCTCAACTTTATCGGCGGTCCCGCCCGATCTAGACCCGCCCAACCCCGTTTTGCTGATCATGGGCTCCTATACCGACCGTTCCCGCATCACGTAGCGCAAGCGTTGCGCTCGAGCGTCGTTCACGAGCCAGCAAGTGACGGGACATCTGCGATCGAGGCATCGAAGTGCTCCTTCTTTTCCAATAGATTCTCCTCCCGATCCAAAACGATAGAGATCCATTCCCTTAAGGTGCGCCCCCTCGGCGAAAACGGCTCGATGCCCTCGCGTTCGAGCAACTTGGTCGTCATCGCTTCCACCACTTTGACGCAGAATCCCTCCTCGTAGAGCGACGCGAACAACTTGCCACCGGAATAATAGACGGAATAACCGAACATCTTGCCGGGGACCACCGCCGGTCGGTCCAATAGGAACGGCTCGAGGACGCGTTTGTACGCTTCATCGAATATAACCGCGCTCATCGTATCATCGATATTGGCTCTATCGCCCACCACGCAGATAACGGTCCTGCATCGTGAATGGATTGTGCCGAGAAAACCAGGAAACGGTAATCCGATCCGATCCGATCCGATTCGATCCGATCCGATCGGGATAGAACTAAAGATCGTCGCGCTGCCATCGTCTTCTGGTAGCACCCTCCCGGCACTCGTTGTCACTCCCAGTCTCTACGAGCATTTATCATCATGGTCGGGCTATTCTCCGTTCGCACAGTCTCGTTTCGAGCGCTCCACTCACCGATCCCGAACCGCCCCCTGTCATGGTGTCTCATATGCGAAAGAAAACGCGGTCTGCAGCCGATACCCCCCGCTCAGTCCGATCAGTCCATTGCAGATCGCTGCGCAAGCGTTTCAAGATTCCCGGCGGCGGGCGATTGGATGTCCTCAACGGGATCGATCTTACGGTTCGCGCCGGCGAGTTCGTCACACTCATGGGCCCCTCGGGCAGCGGCAAATCGACGCTCCTCAATATTATCGGCGGGCTCATCCCCTCCACTGGCGGAACGGTGGTGGTGAACGGTCGCTCCCTCACCACGATGGACCACCACGCTTTGACGGAGGTCCGTCGGCGCGATGTGGGGTGGATCTTTCAGGATTTCAACCTGATCGCACAGCTCACCGCGCTGGAGAATGTGATGATACCCATGAACCTCGCAGGGGTGCCCGATGATGACGCGCGGGCACGTGCGATGACGCTCCTCACCGAGGTCGGATTAGCCGAGCGCATGGATCATTTTCCCGATACGCTCTCCGGCGGCCAGCAGCAACGGGCGGCAACCGCGCGCGCGCTGGCCAACGATCCGCCGCTGGTCCTCGCCGACGAGCCCACCGGCAACCTCGACACGGTCACCGGTCTCGAGATCATCGCGTTCTTCCAGCAGCTCGTCGAGCGGGGGAAGAGCGTCCTGATGGTCACCCACGACACCAACCTCGCCATGGCCTCGGATCGCGTCTATATCCTCAGGGGCGGTCGACTCGTCCAGTCCATCGGCGACCAAAAGAGCGCTGGCCACCCAACGGAGGCGACGGTATGACCCGCCGGCTTGTGCTCCCCAGGGCGCTGGTGAACATCTGGCACAACAAGCGCCGTTCCATGGCGATGCTCTTTGGCATCATACTCGGAACGGTGATCATCGCCAGTGTGGTGATCTATACCGGCATCCTCCAGGAGGAGAACTACGAATCGGTCATCGAGAATGTCTCGTACGAGGCCTCGTTCCGGCTGCTGGAAACGGGGACGGAGGCGGAGCTCTGGGCGCTCGCCGCAGATATCGGCGGTGACGAGCGCGTCGAGTCTGCGACGGTCTTCGGCGCCGCCCCGCCCAAGTCGCCGTTCGAACGCGGCGGTCCGCACGGGTTCGGGCTGCGGATGCGCGGCGACGCCACCATGGATGCGACACTGGCGTTCCCGGGCGGCGATCTGCGCAACCCGGAGCGCGATGCCGATACCACTCCCTATTTTGTCCGCGCGAATTTCACCGCGACGACGATCTACGATCGGATGATCGGGGACCGGCTCGAGGGGAGCTTCGACCTCACCAGCGCGCCCAATGCGACAGTGCTCCCGCGCGCCGTCGCCAACCAATTGAACGCAGCAGTGGGCGACAGGCTCGACTATATCAATGTCACCCTCAGCATCGTCCGCGAGACCGGCCCGCTGGCGGGGACGGAGAACTACGAACTGAGCATCGCCAACGCCACGATCGTCGGCATCTACGACGATCCGGTGGAGGTCGCAAGCGGTGTGTTCGACCTTAGAAGCGACACGGAGACGCTCTTTCTCCCCGCCGAGATCCTCTATCAGCGCCCGAACGAGCTCCTTCCAAAGCTCGAGGAGGAGGGCCATTTCATCCTCGCCGTGAAGATCGCGCCCGACGCGTTCGATCTCGAGGACATCGACCGCCTCGACAGCCAGATCAACACGCTCATCAACGATATCACCGAAGCGAGCGGCGATCGCGTCGAGGGGACCAACCAGGTGAGCATCCTCCTCATCCCGTTCGAGATCCTCAACACCTTCCTCCTCCTCTTCGACTATGTGCTCGTGCTCCCCACCACGATCCTCTCGACCTATCTCCTCATCTTCGGGCTCAATCTCTCGCTGGAAGAGCGTAAGCGCGAGATCGCGATCTATAAGGTCCAGGGCGCGGACACCCGCCAGATCTTTGGCCGCCTCCGCAACGAGAGCATGGTGCTCTTCACCATCGGGCTCGGTGCGGGGTATATCATCGCGCTGATCGCAGCATGGCTCATCTCCTCGTCGGTGGGGTTCCTCACCATCAATCTCAACACGATCGGCAATTTCTGGCAGTTCATCTATTTCGACCTCTGGGCCTTCGTCGCCGCGGCGGCGGTGATCGGCGCCATGATCCTTATTGCGATCCGCAAGAAAGGGAAGCGCTTCATCGAGATGGAGGTCTCGCACGGGGTGGAGAAGATGGACTGGGTGACGGTCGGGTTCCTCCGCAAGCACAAGATCGATCTGGTGCTGCTCGCGTTCGGGACCGTCGCCCTCTTCTTCATCCTCCTCCAGTCGACCTTTGCGATCGAGACCATCGGCGGGGTGTCCACGAGTTTTGGGTTCTTCATCGATATCTTCATCTTCCGCATCATCGGCCTCATCGCGTTCTGGCTCGGCGGTGTCCTCTCCGGTGCGCGGGCGGCGAAGTGGCTGGCGCTGAAGCTCGAGCGGCGGTTCCTCGCGCTCAAACCGCTGCGCGATGTGGCGAGTCTCATCCGCAGCGGCCTCCGGCGGCGCGGTGATGTGGACCAGCTGGTGATGATCATCATATTGACCCTCTCGGTGGCCACGCTCGGGGTGTCCCAAGGCTACACC
>CAZSUE010000373.1:0-5420 GCA_964609045.1 uncultured archaeon
TAACAATTTCGAACCCCGACATTTTGTCATACTTTCCGAAGGGGGTCGAGATTTTGCACTGTTCGCAGAAATGCAGCCCGCAGGGATCGTCTCTGCTGAATCCGAAAACACCAAGTAATAGAACTTTGCGCACTCGATACGAAATGGGTTCTCGGTCTCCCGCAACCAGTCCCTCATTCCCCCACTTCACCCTTGGTTTGAAAATTCCGCAGTCGTCATCGAGTAGAAGCGCTCTGGTAGGCCGTAAATATGGCACCAGCGACCTTCACCGAATTTTTCATTTCCTATGGCTGAAAGCTACTTGCTTTCGTCGCCATTTCACCCTTTACACTTTACACTTCACCCTTTACATTCCCCGCTACTGCCCGCCGCGCTGCCAGATCTCGTCGGAGAGGTCGTCGTAGACTGCGTACGCCTCATCCTCTTCCTCTTCTTCCTCATCCGCGTCGGCGAGTGCGAGGATCCGGCGCTTGTTCAATATCCAATAGTGGATCCGCCAATTCTTCCCTTTCTTGATATTGACCTCTTCACGCTCGGTCTTGAGGAGCCCCTCCTCCTCGAGCATATAGAAGACATCACGGTCTTTCGAGTTGAGGACATTATCGATGATATAATCGTTGAACCCGAAGAAATTGAGAAGATATTCTGCGAGCTTCTCGATATGCTCGGGGTTCATACCCTTTTTTCCGAGCGTATTGGTCATCGCCTTTGACAGCACTTTCAGCGTGATGGTCTCCACATCAGTCCTCCACTAAGAAGTAGGACGCATCGTAAAAGGAGATAGAACCCCAACTGTCTCTTTTGCTATTAAAGTATCGATCCATTTTCCCCGAGCGCCCATATCTGGCTATCCCTCGCAGCCCTCGTCGTCGCGCCCATCGTCCATCGCCGAAGGCGCGTCCTGACCATCCCCCGCACCCCCATTGTTCCCGCGGGACTCGCTCGCTGCAGCCGCCCTCTCCATCTCACCGCGCTTGGGTTCCGACCCGAGCGGTTGGCCAACGGTGCGCTCACCCATCCAAAGAAGGAGTCGCTGCTGCAGCTTCTCGGCATCCGATCTCCGTACCGGCCGTGTGGCATTGAGCACGCGCATGAACGCTTCGTACTCTTCCTCGGTGACACGATTGTCCTCGAGGATCCTCTCCAGTTCCTCTTGCAGCGTAGCGGGCAGCTCGCCGATCTCGTCATAGAGCGATTGCAGCTTGATCTTCCCTTTCAGCCGTTCCAGCTCCTCTTTGAGGAGGAGGATATGGCTTTGCGTCAGCTTCTCCTTCTCGATATACCGATTCACCGTGGCGATGATCTCATCGAGCTGCGGGCGCGTGGCGATATCGTCCAGCTCGTGCTTGACATGGCGGTACAACCGTTTCTTGCGTGTGACCATGAACACGCCGAGCCCGGTGGCGAGGACGGAGAGGATAATGGTCATGACCAGTTCGCCGATCGGTATCTGCAGCCCGAAGACACTGATCAGGTTCGGATCGTACTTGATATCGGGATCGTAGGGGTCGAAATCGTAGCGGTCGAGCACACCGTCATTGTCATCGTCGTCATCCGCGTTATCGCCGATACCATCGCCGTCGAAATCCGCGCTCTCCGCCGCGAGGAGCGGGAACGCATCCATTGTATCGTTAACGCCGTCGTTATCGTCGTCATGATCGAGAATGAGCGTGGTGGTCCCGTTGATGTGGTCCCAGTGCGGGTTCCAATGGTCCGGCCGACCGTCGCCGTCGGTGTCGACACTCGCAGCCGGGTCGTTCGGGAACGCATCCTCGCGATCGAGCCAGTGGTCGCCGTCATCGTCGAGGTCGGCGTTATCGCCCACGCCGTCGCCGTCGGTGTCGGCCCATTCGTTCGGCTGCATCGGGAACGCGTCTATCTCATCGGGATAGCCGTCGTTGTCGTCGTCGTCATCGGCGATATCGCCCACACCGTCGCCGTCGTTATCGTGGGTCTCGTTGCCATCCTTCGGGAACGCGTCGAGGATGTTCGGCACACCGTCACCGTCCGCGTCCTCGTCCAGCGCGTCGGGCACACCGTCACCGTCGGTATCCAGTGGTGTGCTGTTCCCATCGATGGGGTCGTAGCCCGCGCTCAGCTCCATTTTATCGGTGATGCCGTCGCCATCGTCGTCATCGTCGGCGTTGTCGCCGATACCATCGCCGTCGAGGTCGGCCCACTCGTTCGGGTCATACGGAAAAAGATCGCTGTTGTCGCCGTGCCCGTCACCGTCCGCGTCGGCCCATTCGCTCGCCAGCGTGGGGAACGCATCGTCGAAACGGTCGCCGTGCCCGTCGCCGTCGAAATCGATGTACTCGAACGCGTCCCAGGGTATCGCATCGCCGTTGTCACCGAACCCATCGCCGTCGGAATCGAGCCACTCGAGCTTATTGTCTGGGAATCGATCGTAGAAATCCGGATGACCGTCCTGGTCCGCGTCGTAATGGAACCCCTCGTTGCGTCGATTGGCGCGGACCGTGATCGTACCGTCCATATAGTTCGCGGTCACCATATCGAGGTCCCTATCGCCGTCGAGGTCGGCCAGTCGCATGTCGTACGGGTGGTCTCCGACGCGGTAATCGGTGATGGTGAGCCCGATCTGGGTCGCACTTACCTCGATGACCGAAACACTATCGTCGTAGGGGTTGACCGTGAAGATATCGGTATCGCCGTCACCGTCTGCGTCCGCCAGCCGGAGCTGCCAGACCGCGTGCTCATGTCGTACCGTCCGCACCTCCGACGGCGTGCCGTCCCCGCTCATCACATGGAGCGAGAGCGTGTTATCGTAATGCGACGTGACGATATCACCAACACCGTCGCCCGTACAATCGCCGATGGCGATCGCGGTGCCCACCGCGGGGAGGGACCGATGATAACGAGAGGAGGCGTTCGTTTCGTTGAAGTGTCCACCCCCGTCATTGAGGAGTACGGTGAGATTGGACACGCTGGAATAGATCAGCGCGAGGTCGCTGTCGCCGTCGCCGTCGACATCGCCCATGGCAAATCGGGTGGCGAAGGCGCCCACGGTGGTATTATAGGAGTGGTCGTAACCGCCCGCACCGTCGTTGATGAGGAAGTCCACCACCCCTTTTTTAGGCGAGACCGTGACGATATCGATATCGGCGTCGCCGTCCACATCGCACAGAACGAGATCGGTGGGACCCGTTGCACCGTATCGATGACACCCGCTCCACCCGCCCGCGCCATCGTTGGAGAGGACGGACACCGTATCGTTGAACTGGTTGGCCACGACGATATCGAGCGCGCCGTCGCCGTTGCAGTCCGCCGCCGCCATCGCGGAGGGTTGATACCCGGTCCCGATCAGTGTGGAACGGTCCTCGTACGGCGAGAGGATCAAACCAGAATCGCCGGTGTTGGTCAATACCTCCACACGTGTCTCATAGGTGGGCCATTTGCCCGCACCCACGCTCACCACCTCCAGATGCGCGTCACCGTCGAGGTCGGCGAGCGCCAATGCCACCGGCGTCACCGGCGCGGGATAGACCGCGTCACCGAACCAGCCGTTCCCGCGGTTTCGCACGATGGCGATATGATCCCCGCCCGTCGCCGCAACGATATCGAGATCGCCGTCACCGTCGCAATCCGCCAGCGCCGTATCGGTCGGAGTTCCGCCCACATCGACCTCGAGCCTCATCCGATACCCGCCCGCGCCATCGTTGAAGAGCAGCCCCAAAATGCCGCGCTGGGTATTGGTGATGACGACATCGGGATCACCGTCGCCGTCGAGGTCGGCGAGCGTGAGTGAGGTGGGGCCGCTGCCCGCTGGAAAGGATATGCTATTGTTCACCGTGAACCGACCGTCGTCGTTGGAGAACACAGAGAGCGTGTCGTCATCGCGATTCGTCGTGACGATGTCTTGATCGCCGTCACCGTCGAGATCGGCCACACCCACCCGGTACGGATTGGCACTCACATCGAGGTCCAGCCGCGGAAGCGTGCTGGAGTTGAAATCACCGCTACCATCGTTCCAACGTATCGAGAGCGACGGCTGGTCGGTCTGAGTAAAGGCATTGAGCTCGTCGGTGTTGGTCGTCACCATATCGAGGTCGCCGTCGCCGTCGAGGTCGCCCAATGCAAGATCGGAGGGATACGGCCCCATCACGTATTCTGCGGCGGACGCGTTCACTCTGCCAGCGCCATCGCTCAAAAGTACGGTCACCGAGTGTCCCTTGCGGTTCACAACGGCGCAATCGAGGTCGCCGTCGCCATCGAGGTCGCCAAGACGTACCGCGGCCGGGTTCGCGCCCACCGGCACCGCCCCGTCGAGATCGGTCATGCTAAAATTGCCCGTATGGTTGATATTATATGCTGGCCAGAGTTGCCAGTATGCCCGGTCGAGAGCGAGGATATCGGGCTCCCCATCGCCGTCGAGGTCGCCCACCGCCACATCCGCAGGCTGGCGATACTGTGCCAGCGGATATGAGGCGGTGGCATGGTAGTTCCCGACCCCGTCGTTGAGGAGGACATGGATCGCACCGCCTTTCTGATCTGCGACCACGATATCGGGTACCGAATCAGCGTTCAGATCGGCGACCGTGATGGCGGATGCCGTTCCATTATAGCCATAGGCCGTGGTGACCGCCTCCACCCGTACCGCATCAACTTGGCTGTTGCAAGCGGTGAACACGACGATAACGAGGAGCAATACGCACCAAACGGCAAAACAGTATTCTCGATAATTCGAACCAATCCACATGCTACCACTCACTCCACTTCAATTGACTTCAATTGACTTGACTTCACTTCACTTCACTTCACGATCTCGTTGAGATCCTCGACGCTGAGGCACGGACATTACGCTCCTCTGGCCGGTCTCGCTAGAGATCGACTGCGACCACCGATCGCACCGAGCAGTTGCGTTGCGACTTCACATCACATCACCACCTTGCTCGGATGGACCAATACGATCCGATGCGATACAGATGACAGATACGAGCACAAATATGAACACAAATATGAACCTTCTTCCCACGAGCGGACGCGATGGTAGTAAAATAGAGTACAATACAATAACGGTGGCGCGAGTTCCGGTAATTCTGACGCAAATGCCATGCAGCAGAATCGGCCCCTCCGGGTCTGCGCACAGTATAACAAGCTCGACTTTCGACATCAAAGTGTGACAACCGTCGAGGCGCTCTCCTGTGACAATATGGAACAAAACTCCTATTCGTCAGGTATGTGAAGGAGGTATTGTTTTCGATAAGGTGGGTGAAAACCCTTCACCGCATACCGCTCCCCGCGAACCGCAAACCGCTCCCCGCACACCGCTCCCCGCACCCCGCACCCCGCATACCGCTCCCCGCGAACCGCAAACCGCTCCCCGCACACCGCGAACCGCAAACCGCTCCCCGCACCCCGCTCCCCGCACACCGCATACCGCACCCCGCTCCCCGCACACC
>CAZSUE010000374.1:0-5405 GCA_964609045.1 uncultured archaeon
GCCCGCGATATAGAACGAGGAGATGATGGCGACGCCTACGGTGACGACGGGGATGAAGGTCGACATCATCCCTACGGCGAGCCCGCGGATGATCACCGTGGCGGAACCGGTCTGTGACGATTCCGCGATGCTGCGCGTCGGTTTGTAATGGTCGGATGTGAAGTATTCGGTGAAATAGCCGATGATATTGCCGGCCACGAGCCCGATGACGATGCAGCCGAATATGCCGTAATAATCGGGCCCGAGCAGTTGATGCACGGCGACGAACGCGAGTATGCCCGAGAGGACCGTGGCCGTGTAGACACCGATGCGTTGCGCCTTGAGGAGCACGCTTTGCTCAACCGTCTCCTTGCTGCGTACGAGGAAGGTTCCCGCGATGGCCGAGATGATGCCGAACGCGGCGACGACGAGCGGGACGATCACGGCGTTGATGGGCAGCGCGTTCGTGGCCACTTCGGACGCGGCGAGCCCGAGCACCATGGCGGCGATGATCGAGCCCACATAGGACTCGTAAAGGTCCGCGCCCATGCCGGCGACATCGCCCACATTGTCGCCCACATTATCGGCGATGGTACCGGGATTGCGCGGGTCGTCCTCGGGGATGCCCGCCTCGACCTTCCCGACGAGGTCGGCACCCACATCCGCCGCCTTCGTGTAGATGCCGCCACCCACACGGGCAAAGAGCGCGATGGACGATGCGCCGAACCCGAACCCGAGCATGACCTCGAGCTCGTGGCCGAACGCGAAATAGAAGATGCTGACGCCGAGGAGCCCGAGCCCCACCACGGTGATCCCCATGACCGAACCGGATCGAAACGCCACGCGCAGCCCCGCGTTGAGCCCTTCCTTCGCCGCGGCGGTGGTCCGCGCATTGGACCGCGTCGCGATATACATCCCGATATAACCGGCGAGCCCGGAAAAGACACCGCCGATGACGAACGAGAGCGGCGTCCAGCCGTGGAGATAGCCCGCATAGGCGAGGATACCGAGGAAGACGCCCATGCCGACCATATAGATCGCGACCCATTGGTACTCTTTCTTGAGGTAGGCCTGCGCCCCGACCTGGATCGCCTTGGACAGCTCCTTCATGCGATCGGTGCCCTCCGGCTTCTTCATGAGGAGGAGCGCGGTAATGAGCGCGAAGACGAGGGCGACCGCGGCCATGATCGGCGCGATGTACCATATCTGTGCCACTGCGTCGTCCATCGATGTTTCCGTATCCGTATCCGTTTCATAGGTGATCGTGAGCGTTTCGGTCGCTTCGTTCCCGCTGGTGTCGGTGGCGCGAAGTTCGATGGTGTTCTCGCCTTCCTCGAGCGAGACCACCACGGACCACGGCTGTGAGATATTCGTTATGGTGATATTGGTCCATTCACCCTCACCGACGCGGTATGCGAGCATTTCGAGATCGTCGGCACCGCTGAGGTTCCCCGCAAGATCGATGGTCGACGAGTCGACCGTCTCGGCGTCCTCGTGAGAGGTGACGGTGAGTGAGGGCGCGGTCTGATCCTGAGCAAAAACGGGAACGGTCAACGGTAGCGCAACGAGGCACAATAGAACGATTATAAGAGAAGATAGAATTCGCGTCGACTGCATGTTTGGTCTCTCCAACAGTGGCTAGCTACATTATTCCTCTATACGGTGATATTTCTCGGACGGCCAGCAACGAACCGCTCGCCATCGCGGGTTATCTGATGAAGGGTTAAAAATCTTATCCTGGCTTGGTAGCGGCTAGCATGGCTCGATCCTGCACCTGAGTAGCCAGGGGGGGTACTGTGCGACAATAGAATCATTCGACCCGGGTAAGGGGTGAAGAATGTCAACGGGGACGATGGGGCGCTGGACAAGGGGTGGGTAACGATCGGGGTCGATGACCCAACTGGCAAGCTTCGATCCTATCATGGATACATGTCAGCGTGGAGCCATCATTTCATAGGGTGGACAGGTGACGACCGGAGGCGCAGCACCGATTCAGACCATCTTCCCGAGACAGCGTGATTTCAATTTCTTGGCACCTTCGTGGTCTGGGTTGAGCCGCAGCGCGCGCTCGAAATAACGGAACGCACGTTGGTAGAAATCCCGCGCACGCGGTCGATGACCGCCGGCAAGCCATTTCCGGCCCGATTCCATATACTCCTTCCCACGCTGGTATGCCTCCTCGGCGCGCTCGAGCGCATCCGCCCGTTGGGCACTTTCCTCTGTGTTCGGGGTCTGGGAATGCGCCTCTTCATGCCCCTCGGCACCGGTCTGTGGCGAATCGGCCAACACGCTTCCGATCGCTGACTTATCCGCCGATGTCTCGCCGGAATCCACATTGCCAGCCGAGCCGAACAGTGCGTCGCGGCGTTTGAGGAACAGCTCGAACTGCTCGCGTTTTCGTTTACTTATTTCGACTGCCGAGAGAAATTTACTGCTGTCCGCACCACAGACTGGACACTCTTCGTCCATCTTATCGACCATGGTGTTACAGACACTACATCGTTTCATGAAGACCACATCATCGCTGTGGATAGTAGGTATCGCCAGCACGCCGCCGTAGACCGTGTGTCCCCAACATTGGGGTTGGGGCTGGAAAAGTGGCGCCCGACGCATGGCGGTAGAGGAATGACGGAGCGCGAATCTCCTGCAGGATTAATAAAGCTTTTCAAGATCTCATCTCATCTCATCTCGCCTCGATCCGTCGTGAGCCGTCGTGAGCCATCGTCACTTTGTCACTTTGTCGCTTCGTCACTTTGTTGCAACGCGTCGCAGCGCGGCGATGCGCGACGATGCACTACGATGCGATGCGATGCGATACGATACGATAGGATGGGAGCGCCCTATTCGTCTGGCTCGGTGGATTGCTCGATGGTGACGCCGCGCGTGGTCACTTCGACGATGATCGGCTCGCCGCCCGCCTTCTCGATGGCGGCGGCGGTGCGTTCTGGGTCGTCGGTGAGCGCGATCATACTCCCCCCGCCGCCCGCGCCGGTGAGCTTCGCACCATACGCGCTCTTGCGCGCCGCCTTCACAAGCCGTTCGAGGGCGGGGTGGTTCACGCCGAGTATGGCGAGCAGTTCGTGGTTCCGATCCATGAGCGCGCCGATACGCTCGTGGTCGGCCTCGGCGAGCGCATCGGCGGCGTCGAGCGTCAGCTCACCGATCTCACGGACGATATCGCGCGCAAAACCGCTGCGCTCGACAAAGCGGCGCACCTTCGCCACCAGCGGACCGGTCTTGGCGTGCACGCCGGTATTACCGGCGACGAGCGTCAGCCGGGGTAGTTCTTGGTGGTGGATATACCAGTGCTGGTCGTCGCGCGAGAGATGCCAGAGGAGCGCGTCGCGAGCCGTATCGTCGAGGAGGATTGCAGCGCCGTGCGTAGAAGTGGAGGTATCGATCGGCGATGCCCGGCCCTGGACCGTGTATTCGACATCGAACCCGACCTTTGCGATAGACGCTGGGTCGAACTTTTTCATCCGCGCAAAGAGCGCGCCGACCGTTGCGACGGTGATCGCTGCGGAGGAGCCCATGCCCGACGCCGACGGTAGTTCCGAATCGGTGGTGATGGTCAGCGGCGGGCCGTCGTCGTCGTAATACTGCTGGATCGCGCGATGGATGAAGCTATGATAGCGCGGGCTCAGCTCGAACCCGTTGACGGTGAAGCCGCGCTGTTGGGCGCCCTCGTTAGCGGCGAGCCCGACGCGAATGCGCCGATCGATCGCCACCGCAATGGCGGGTTCGCCGTAGACGACGGCGTGCTCGCCGAAGAGGATCAGTTTCCCCGGTGCTGTGACCACGACCATGCTCTTGCTCCGTTTTTCGTTTTCTATCTTCTCTTTCTCGGTCGGTTCAGGTTAGTATCGTAGTATCGGCGATACGGCACTATCGAGCGGGCGCGGTGTGATCCTCTGTTCCTCCGGTCGCCTCGCGCACCAGCTTTTGCGCGCGGTCGAGCCGTATCGCGCCCTCTTCGACGAGCTGCTCGGCGATACGATCGACGAGCGCGCCGGTGGCGCCCGCACTGACGGCGATGTTGCGCGCATGGAGCGCCATATGTCCCTGCTGGATGCCCTCGGTGGCGAGTGCGCGGAGCGCGGCGAGGTTCTGCGCGAGCCCAACCGCTGCGAGGACTTCGCCCAGCTCGCTCGCGGTCTTCACACCGAGGATCGAAAGCGCCGTGCGTGCGGTGGGATGCGCCTTGGTCGCGCCGCCGCTGGTGCCCACCGCCACCGGGAGCTCGATGGTCCCGACGAGGTCACCGGCGTCGTCACGCTCCCATGTGGTGAGCGAGCGATAGCACCCGTGGCGGGCGGCGTACGCATGTGCGCCCGCTTCCACCGCACGCGTATCGTTGCCGGTGGCGCGCACCACCGCGGTGACGCCGTTCATGACGCCTTTATTATGGGTGGCGCAACGGTACAAATCTGCGTCGGCGAATGCATATGCCTCGACGATGCCAGCGACGACCGAACCGCCGCCGAGCGTGTCGCGGTCGAATAGCGCGGTGGCCCGCGCGATACGACGGTCGGCGAGGTTCGAGAGGATGCGAAGCCGGACGCGACCGCCGGTCAGCTGCTCCACCCGCGGTGCCAGCGCCTCGCACATCGTGTTCACCGCGTTGGCACCCATTGCGTCGCGGACATCCACATGAAGATGGAGGACGAGCTGCGTGCCGGTGGCGGTCTCGACGATGCGCGGTTCGATATCGCGCGCACCGCCGCCGAACTTCACCAGCATGGGGTCCTGCTCGCTCGCCAGCTCGAGCAGCTCCTCGCGGTGGCGCAAGAGTGCGATGGCGGCGTGATGCGGTGCGGCGAGGTCCACGATCTGGATCTGGCCGATCATGATCGGTGCGCTGGTCGTGGCACGAAAGCCGCCTTTGACCCGTGCGATACGGGCGGCGTTGGAGGCGGCGGCAACCACGGACGGCTCCTCGATCACCATGGGTATGATGTAGTCCCTATCGTTGATCCGGAAATTCATCGCCACACCGAACGGGAGTGCGAAGGTTCCGATCACATTCTCGATCATCCGTTCGGCGTCCTTGAGACCGATGCCGCCGTTAAGGAGGGGCGTAAGCGACCGTTCGTCGAGGTCTGCGAACGCTGCGACCCGCGCTCGCCGTTCCTCCTGCGTGAGTTTATAGAAGCCCGATATCGCCGAGCTCTTCTCCGATTTCGAAACCATACACATCACCACCTTCTTCCGTGCGCATATCGACCTCGTGAGCCGAGCGTATCCGGCCGGTCGCGGACAGAAACGAGGGGTGCGGGTGGGAAAGGGGTCGCAATTAATGTATTTTCGGGGGGGATGCGGGAGCGGTTAGCGGGGAGCGGTGTGCGGTGTGCGGTTTGCGGTTTGCGGGGAGCGGTGTGCGGTTTGCGGGGAGCGGGGAGCGGTTAGCGGTTAGCGGTTAGCGGGGT
>CAZSUE010000375.1:0-5391 GCA_964609045.1 uncultured archaeon
CCCTCCAGAAAGTCTGACAAACCGTCGGGGTTCTCGCATGTAACACTATGCAAGGGATGCTGCCGTGGAACGGAGTGGAACGTGGCGCTGAAAATTCCCCGACACTTCGAAGAAGTTCGAAGAGCGTGCCGTTTTGCGCAGCAATGCGAGATGTGGCGTCTCTGCGAACAGTGCACAATTTCGACCCCCTCGGAAAGTGTGACAAAGTGTCGAGGTTCTCAATTGTACCACCATCCAGGTCGGCCCGACAATAGAGAGTTCTTATTATGACCAATAGTCTTAAATAGCATCCCAATACTACTGTCGCTCGTTGTAATGTTACGGCGGGCAGCTGTGTAATTGTAACGACGGTGAAAGCATGGTTGGTCGAAGAGCGAGAGAGGTCCTCAGCCCTCGGGCGAAGACTATCCATCGACAGATCTCTTGGTCATTCGGATCGATAAAACAAAAGCGAGGGAGTTAGATGGTTAGTGATTTCCCGGCAATCGCGGTTCACAATGTCACCAAGAGATTCGGCAATTTGGTCGCGGTCGATGATGTGAGCTTCGCTGTGCGTGAGGGTGAGATCTTTGGTTTTCTTGGGCCGAACGGTGCTGGAAAGACCACTACGATACGAATGCTTACCGGGATCCTCACCCCGAACAGTGGAAAGATAGCGATACACGGTATCGACATGGCCAAGGACCCTCTCGCGGCCAAAATGATGATGGGAGTGATCCCCGAGGAGGGAAATGTATACGGCGACCTGACCGCTAGAGAGAATCTGACCCTCACGGGAAAATATTACGGTTTGAGGAAGAAAAGCATCGTTAAAAGAACGAATGAACTGCTGGATGAACTGGGGCTTCAAGCGCGTGGGGATGACCGTATTATGACATTTTCGAAAGGGATGAAGCAGCGGGTGAGCATCGGTTGCGCGATAATCCACGAGCCGAAGATACTCTTCTTGGACGAACCCACCGAGGGACTGGATGTCCAGAGTCGGCGTATGATCGTCGATACGATCCACCGCATGAACGGGCAGGGCTGCACGGTCTTTCTGACCACCCATAATATTGAGGAGGCGAATCGGCTATGCGAAAGGGTCTGTATAATAAACAAAGGGGAGATCGCGGCTATCGACAGACCCGAGAGGCTGAAAAGCACATTTGACAAGACCCAGACCATCGAGGTCTCTTTCGATGAACGGATAGAGAAAGAAAGCCTGTCGAATGGATCGATCGACGGTATAGAAGCCTCCGGCGACAAACTGAAACTTCATACGAACGATCTCGATAAGACGGTTAAATATCTAGTCGGTCTGGCTCAAGAGCGGGGAGTGGAAATAATTTCGTTGATAACTTGCGGACCCAGCCTCGAAGAAGCATTCGTAAAGCTTACCGGAGGGGGGAAATGAGTCTTTCCGTTCTATCACGAGGGGTTATGGTCACTGCGGAGAAGAATATTAAGATCTATTACAAAAAGGCCCCGGTCGTCATCTTCGGGATACTCTTCCCATTCTTTATGTTCCTTTCCTTCTATATCGGTCGGAGCATCGATATAACTCTACTGTTCCCTGGCTTCCTCGCCATGACGCTGTTCTTCACGGCTTCCTCCGTGGGGCCATTGATCACGCCTTGGGAAAAGCAGGCTGGAACCTATGAGCGGCTTCTCTCCTATCCGGTAAAAGTGATCACTATAATACTGGGCGATGTCGTAGCCGGAATGATCTTCGGTTCTGTCATCTCAGCGCTGGTTCTTACGACCGGTCTGTTAGTACTCGATATTTCCATAATCTCAGCGATGAACATCGTCGTTCTGGTCGTTGCCGTGATCCTCGGGTGTCTTTGCTTCGCATCGCTCGGGGTCCTTTTAGCCGCCCCCTCATCGAAAGCGCCCTCCAATGTGATGATGCTCTCAAGTCTCGTCAGGTTCCCATTGATATTCATTAGCGGGGTATTCATACCACTCGGTGAATTGGGTGGGTTCGGGCTGATCCTTTCTTACCTCTCCCCGCTTACATATCTCGTGGATTGTTTCAATATCTGTTTAAATGGGAGCGGGGTATTTCCGTTAGCTTTCGATCTTACTATGTTGACACTATTCACCGTCGTATTTTTGTTCGTCGCCCAATTATTCCATAAGCGGAATCTTATGAAAGGGTTATAGCCGATAGCTCACCGTTCGATGGAAGAGACCAGTACTGGACGAAAGTAGAAAGTAGCGTACCGTACCGCACCGTATGAGTGGATCTCGTAAAAGCAATAAAGAGGAGAGCTGTATGAAGATATTCGATACCGAGACGAAAGGAAAAGGATCGCATGCCGGAAAGAGGACCGCCATTCTCCATCAGGCCAACAATTTTAGGATCAGAATTATCGACCTTCCTCCGGGAGAACAGATACCCTCTTGTGAAATGGCTTCCAGCGTCATATTCTATGTTCTGAGCGGAAGTGCAGATGTTACCGTAGATGACCAGACCGCGTCGGTGAGAAACGGGCGCGGCATCGTCAGCGGTCCCGCGACGGTCTCCATGAAAACTGCGAACGGTGCGAGGTTGATAGGAATTCAGATAGACAAAAAAGAATAGATGAGTCCGGAGTTCCCATGAATCTTACTGCATGGCCGATCAACGGGATCGCAATTATTGGGATCGCCATCGCTCTCATCATTCACAAGAAGAAGGCGATCCTCTCGCTGAAAAAAGGCTGGTGGATCGTTCTTCAATATATTGCCGATGACGCTGATAATAGTGGCGGCCATCGGTCTCATGTTGGGCTTCGTATCCCCCTCACAGATATCTCGTTTTATCGGAGAGCAGAGCGGACTATATGGTGTCCTATTGGTGTGCGGGCACAATGCCGTGCTCCACATAGCGTCCTTAGTATCGTTTCCGCGGTCCGCCTCGCGATTGGCGAGTGGGGCCTCCCAAGCCGCCGTGGTCGCATTCATTCCAACCCTGACGATGATCGGGACCGTGACCATACCGCTCGAGATAAGGTACTTGGAAAAAAATGGCCTTGCTACGAAACGCCCTCAGTTTCGGCGTGGCGATACTGATCCCTCTCATAATGGGGGCGCTGTTGTGATAGGACCCGGTACCGGTACCGAAAAGAAGAAAAAGAAGAAGAAAGAAGAAGAGAAAGATGAGAAAAAAAAATGGTGAGGGACTGGATCATTCTTGCAGCGTTGCTCACGCTGGCGATTGTCCTACACTATGTTCTCTTGCAGAACAGGGACCCCGTCGTGGCCTATTCATGGGAATAGTTGGTCGAGATCATGCTCGTATTGCCCGCGGTCATGAGCGAGGTGCTCTGCGCCGCTCGGTCCAGGAGAACGAACCTCGATGTTCGAGGCTGGATATCCAAGCGTTTCACGAAGTGCGATTGGGTCAAAGGCCAATAATGTTAAATACCCTTCCAATACGACCGTCATTCATTGTAATGTTATGGTGGAACGATGTGTAATTGTAACAGCCGGCCGAACCCGCTAAAGAAATACATCCAAGCGCTCCACTGCCCGACCAGATGGACGATAATTCGTTTCATCGGTGACGGTAAGAAAAGTACCAAGAATATCCACAGGTATTTACAAGATCAGAACGAAGGAATATCTCGTTCCGGGCTGTATTTTCATCTATCCGAGTTGAGGAACGCGGATATAATCGAGGTGGCCGAGTACAAGGAAGAGGGGAGGGGGGCACCGGAAAAGATCTGGAAGTTAAAGCGAAAAAGGATCGTGATCGATCTGCTGGAGGATTGATGACGGCCATTACTGTCATGACGCCAAAGGAGCGATCGTCCACCTTAACTTCAATCCCCGTCATTAACCGGTGTGGGAGCGCTCATATCGAGCACCATGGCCATCATTTTCTTGCCCATGTCGGTCGCGGAATAGATGATGAAGTTGCCATGCTGCTCACTGGCGATCAGTCCCGCCTCTCGCAGCCGATTGAGATGATACGAGAGCTTTGAATCCGCGATTTCCATATAATGCTTGATCATGCAGACGCACATCGACTGGATCGCCAGCAGTGATAGGATCCGCAGCCGGATCGTGCTGCTCAGCGCTTTGAATACCTCCGCTTTTCTATCGAACGCATCCGGCTCCGGCGCGATCTTGCGAATACCGTCCAGACCGCCCTTGCACTCGACTTCACAACTGATCGATGGTGGTATCTGCATGAGATCGCCGCCTCCACGAACCGCTTCGAGCATTTTAAAAGTATTGGCCCGCGCAATAGAGGCAGAACCGGTCACCAGAGCATAGTACGCCCGTATCTGATCGTGAAGAAAGCGTACGCCGATCTGATCTGCGTCCAGTCGATTTCGTATTCTGTGATGAGATCGAGGGCCGCTTCCTCCTCGCTATCGGTCACCGTTATGATCGAGAGCTCATTCGGGTCGGCGACGCTACGCAGCTCTCTTAGTGCTGGCACTCGTCGGACGGTCACAGCACCCGCTCGGTTGAGAACAGCATGAGGTTTCATCATTGGCGGCGATCTTTGCATAGCCTTTTCGCACTGCTCTTTTTGTCCTATCTTTGTCCATATTCATCCTCTTAAAAATTCATTTTTGTTATTCTTCGTCATTCTTTTCTTTCTTCGCTTATTGGTCTCATTTCGTGGTTCTTTGGTCCTCATTCGCCGTTGCTCGGCGCTCGATCGCCGGGTCATGTTCACGAGAGGAGATCCATGATCTCTTTGACCGAAGGGACACTCCCCACACTCTTGGCTTCTCCGTCGATGAACAGCGCGGGGGTCATCATTACACCACGGTCGATGATCTCCTCCATCTCCTCGACCTTCACGACGGTGTCGTTGCGGCCGAGCTTCTTCTCTGCTTTCTTGACATTCTTCGCCAAGCGTTTGCACTTTGCACATCCTGCTCCAAGTATCTCGATCGTTACCATCAGCTTCACTTCCTTCCGTTTTCATTTCGTGATCGACTTACTACTGTTTTTCACTCGCAATTTTCAAGATCTCTGTTCACGCTATTTCCGTTCAGTACTGTCATTCTGCCCCTCGTTCTCCGTTCATTCACGCCAAAGCAGATCAGATCAGATCAGATCAGATCATCGTCGCCAAGTTGCCATAGATCAACCCCGCGATCGACGAAAAGAGCACCACCAGCGCTGCGAATACACCGGTCTTTTTGAGCCCGATCAGTCGGACGAGTACGATGAGGCTGGGAAGGCTCACCGCCGGACCGGCGAGGAGGAGTGATAGGGCGGGGCCGGCACCCATCACACCGCTGGTATAGCCGAATGTGGTCCCGATGATCGGCACCTCGAGAAGCGTTGGCATGTAGAGCAACGCTCCGATCACCGACCCGAGCAGACAGCTTCCCATCGAGTTCCCGCCCAAATACGGGCGGAAGGTCTCGGGCGGGAGGACGACCGCGATGGCGCCGA
>CAZSUE010000376.1:0-5358 GCA_964609045.1 uncultured archaeon
TAACCGCACACCGCTAACCGCTCCCCCAGTGGCTTCCCCTTCACTCCTCATCCCAATCCAGCGACATCTCGATATCGTCGAGGTCGAGGTCGTCGAGTTCTGCGCCAAATTCGTCGAGATCGTCCGGCGTTGCACCGGTGGGCGCACCGACCTCTGTGCCCATCCCGTCGCTGGCGAACCGTTTTGCGCCAGCGCCGCCGGAGCATGCGGCCGAGGCCGCGTTCGATCCCGATCGTTTCGTCGTCGGGATCTCCACGCCCTCCGGCCCGAGCGCGCCCAGTTCCTCGAGCCGGCTTCGGCTCTTGAGCAGTGTGTCGGAGACGATGGTCCGCGCCACATCGCTCTTGAGTTCGGTGACCTTCTGTGTGGGGTCCTCGAACGAGACGGCGTGCATCAAAGTGGTCTGGATCTCGTCGATGAAATGCTCGCCTTTTCCCTTCTCCTCGCATATCGCCTTGAGCCCCACATCCACCGTGGGCGTCAGCGGGTTGTCGCGGATGGACGCGATGAAGAGATAGACGAGGTCGTCCTCGTCGCTGAGGCCGCTGTTCCAGATCGTGACGGTCTTCTTCCCCGCCGCAGAGCTGTAGGCATAGTTCCAGACCTCATACATATGTTCGTAATGGTCGCTGATCAGCTCTGCGATATGGTCCACATCGGTATTGGTGACATAGAACCCTGCATGTGCCGATGAACGGTGCGCGTCGCGGGTTGCGGCATAGAATACGGCGGGTTCGATACGATGCAATGAGAGGAACGGCGCGATGAGGTCGACGCTCTGGTCCTCGAGTTTGATGACGCCGTCATCGATGGTCGGGGTGCGGAAGGTGATATAACCGCCGATCTTTGCATCGGTGCGTTTTCTGATCCGGAGCGAGAAATCGACGGTGGTGCGCTCGCCCGGCGCGAGCCTATCCACCGCCGCCGTGCCCGTGACCGGATCGGTCAGTTCGATATAGACCCCCGGCGCGGCGATCCGTACCGTCATGTCGCTCATCTGTTGACGGGAGCGGTTCGAGAGCGCGACCGTGTAGCGCACGAGGTTGCCGATGATGCTGACGCCGTGCTCGACATCGAGCTCGATGGCGGTCTCGTCCTCGATCTTCGAGAGGGTGGTGACCGTCTCGAGCCGGGTCTGGAACCCGTCGAGCCGTTCGAGGATCAGTTGATAGCGCCGATCCGCTTCGCGCAGCACCTCGCGATAGCCCGAGCGCTGGCCCGTGGTGATGATGTCGGTGGCGATCATCCGCGCATGGTCGTCGAGGTCGTCGAGGATGGCGCGTTTCTGTTGCTTCAACTCGGCGAGCTGGCGGCGCTCGCCCTTCAAACATGCGAGCGCGCGATCGGTCTCGAGGCCGCGTTCGAGCGCGCGATCGGCGCTGGAGCTCTCCTTCACCGCAAGATCGGAATACATATCGAGCGCGCGGGCGAACTTTCCCATCTCGTTCTTGAGCACGGTGGCCTGGCGCTGGATCGCCGTATCTTCGAGAATCTCGTTGCGCTTGCGCCAGAACGGGTGGACCGAGAGAACGATGGTCTTGGTGATGCTCCCGCGGTCCACCCCCAGACCCGTCAACCAGTCCTCGATCTGACGCCGTGTCTCCACCTGCAGCGCGAACTTCTCCATGGCGGTATCGAAATATTCCTGCGCCTTGAGCGAGAACTCGATCATCCGTTTGCTCATCTTCTCCAATGCGGTGACGCTCTCGAGCGTGGCATCGGTCGCATCCTTCTGGACCGCCATGGCGCGAGTCAGCATCCTCGTGATGCTCGTGGCGATCTTTTCGCGGTAGTTCGCGTTGATCGAGGAGCTGCGCACACGGCTGAGGAAGGTGCGAAGACGGTTGATGTTCACATTGATATACGAATTGAGCCCGGCCACCGTATGCTCCACGGCGAGATCGAACTTATGCCGATAGCGTTTCGCAAAGGTGTAGGAGACCGTTTTGGAACAGGTGAGCGTGGGAAGCTGGTCGAGAATGAGGAGCGGGTGTTTGATGGTGAACTCGCGGGCGACATCGGCGAGATATTTCGCTTTCTTGTCGTGTTTCGCCACGAGGGAGCGCTCCATGGCGTTGATCCGTGCGCGTTCCTTTGCACATTTCTTCGCAAGCTGCCGCAGCTCCTTGGCGGAGCGCTGCCAGAGCATGCGGACGAACTCCTCGGGATCGCTGTCATAGAGCGGTACCACGGCGAAGTTCGGCTTCTGCAGTTGGTAATCCAATCCATAGAGGAGGAACTTGGCGCGCACCGTCTCGAGATCGCGCGTGATAGAGCCAACCGCTTCGAGGCGCGGTTTGAGACTCTCGTTGAGCTCGAGGTCGAGCGTACGCACCAGCGCGAGGAGCCGGTCGAAGCTTTTTTTCCGCACCACCGACTCGAAATCGCTCGCCGTGCCCGCTGCGACGAGATGCTGTTCGTACCCGAGCTGCGCCTTTTTCAAGCGGTGCTCGCGGATCAGTTTTATCCCGATCTTGAGCCGCTGGCGAATGTGTACGAACAAATTCTCCTTCAGTTTCTTGATCATATCGAAATAGGCGAGGAGGAGGTCGCAATAGCGTTTGTTCAGGCGCTGGAGCGAGAACTGTTTCTCATCCTCGAACCCGCCCCCCGTTCCGAATCGCATGATCTTCTGTGCGAACCCGTCGATGCGCTTCACAATGGTCTGCGCCGTTTTCAGCTTCGACGGCAATTTCTTCGCCAGCGGTCGCCCGTGCAGCCCGAAACAGCGATTCGACCCCAGAAGGCGCTGGATCGACTGGAGCGTGGTGCGCACATCGGCCTCCAGGGCGCGGATCTCCTTGACCATCTTGCGTTTGACCGGGTCGCCGCCCGCAATGCGGTTATAAATGGCGCGATAGCGTTTCGAGATCGAACTGATGCGCTTTAACGGCCCTGAGAGCGCGTTTGCGGGTATGTCGCCATCCTGCCGGAGTTTCCCGATGAAAACATCGATCTTTTCGAGCTTCCAGATGATCTCGCCGATGATCGCCACTTGCTCAACCGGGTCCACTTCTGCCCCCCTACTCACTTTCGATCAAATATTTTGGGATGATACGATAGGGTACGGTATAGGGTTGATGCTATATGAAATCCACCGCGGTGTGTGGAACGGACCCGTGGGCACACCATACAAAATCCTTTGTAGGAGCGGCGCGATCGCTAGAGAACCTCTCCAGGCGCGACCGGAGATAGTGATGGCGATGGCGATGGTGATGGTGATGGTGATGGACTGGGACCAGCTCGCAGCGGGCAAGTATGTCGAGGGCAGATCGAAGTTCTACGCACATCTCTATCGTCTCGACGAAAACACCGACCCCAAGAGCACTCGGGAGGCGGTGCTCAAGCACCACCGTCACCAGTATAAGCGCGCTTGCCATCACTGCTACGCGCTGCGTCAGAAGACGCGTACAACGGGCAATGGTCGCCATGGGGGACGCCGCGCAGTCGAGGAGCAGTTCGGCGATGACGGCGAGGTCGGACGACCCGGTCGGGTCCTCCTCGACCTCCTCGTGAAGCACGAGCTCGAAGACCATCTGCTCGTCGTCTCGCGTATCTTCGGTGGCAAGAAACTCGGGGTGGGCGGCGTTTCGCGTGCGTTTTGCGCAGCGGGAGAAGGGGTGATCCAGATGGTCATTGCCGAGCGGTAGCTGATGCGATGCGATGCGGTGCGGACCCCGGTCATATTCAATGTCAGTGCGTTCACGGTCATCTTCAATCTCATGGCCACGGTCATCTTCAATGTCAGTGCGTTCACGGTGGCGGTGCCGTTCGAGTTTGTGGAAGCACATGTGAGGGGGACGGAATCCTATCGGGCTCCAGATGGAGGAATTTCCGGAACTCGCAGCGAAGAACGGTCCGTTCCGATCTTAGCGTGACTTTGTCGAATTACCGTGGGCAACGATCTACTCCAGCGTTTGGAGAGGGAGGGCATATCTTTTTCGAGCAATATCTTCTGGAGCGCACGATGGTCAGTCTCATGCTTTTGGATCATGTGACGAGTATTCTGATGACCAGTCCATCCGGTACCATCGCTACCTGCCGTTCGCGTTCGTTCCATGCTTTGCGCACCTTCCTCATCTGTCGCTCTCGAACCACGCGTTCAGCACTGAAGTAGTACGAGTGCCTCCCCTTTCGTTCTCATAGGAGTGTCCCCGAATTGACAAGTTCACCCAGCTGCCGATCGGCGCGGGACCTCGGGGTCCAACCGTGCGATCTCTGTCTATTAGTCGCGTGATCTGCAACCATTCTGTGCCGCTATAGCGCTCCGGTCTCGTGCGCATGGGGTAAACCTTTATAGCGGTGCGGCATCTCATACTGTCCCAGATGGATATTCTGATCGAACATAACGAACCCGCGCTCAGGATCGTCACCCGGCCCTACCTCGTCGGTGACGAGCTGGAGGCAGAAGCGTTCGCCGCGTCCAGGCATTTTTTATCGAAGCATCGCTTCGCATCGCCCGTGGAGGTCGTTATCCTCGAGGGCGCGCGCTATTATCATCTCGCCGAGGCGCATGAGGAGTTCTACGATGAGCCGGTGCAAAAATGCTACATCGACTGTAAACGCTATTTCGACGGCGAATGGGATGCTCGCATCTCCGTTTGTGAGCTGGCGGGGCTCCGTGAGGCCAACACGGTGCTGATCGGCGACACCATCGCCACCGGCATCACGCTCCACACGATCCTCGGCAGGCTTATCGAGGAGCTGGAGCGGAAAGAGAGCGCGGTGGACCAAATCGAGCTGTTCACCATCGCCGGTGCATCTGGGATCGAACCGCGCCTCGCGCCGCTCGAGGAGCAATTGGACGAGACGGGGATATCACTCCGGCTGACATACGCCAACGCCGCGTACCGCCTCGCGGAGAACGGGACCGACCTCCTCTTCGACGGCGCGCGCTACGACCCCCTGGCCAAGAGACAGTTGGAAAACGAGCTCGGGGACTTCCTCGCGGAGATGGGGTGCGCCATCTGGGACTGGGGCGACCGCTTCCGCTCACCGCAGAAACATCTCCAGCGTATCCGCGACTATTACCTCGACTCGAAGCGCGAGACGCCCGCATACATCGTCGACGGGATCGAGCAACGGCTCGAAGAAGAAAAATGAGCGCTTCTGATCTAAAAGAACGGACCCGCTCTCGAGATCGGCGGGGCATGGTCCACACCAGTCGATAGGATCGACGCACGGTGCGGCGCGATAGATATTGTTTTTTTCGTACCCCCGCTAGGGGAAAAATAGGCGATTCTATGGGTAAACCCCTTATAGAAGTACCAATCCACTATTCTTCTACCGCATGAGTAGAACCCCAACCAGTAATTGAGTCCCTGCTATAATAGTACTGAAAAGTTAAAATGAGTATAC
>CAZSUE010000377.1:0-5343 GCA_964609045.1 uncultured archaeon
CTCCCTTTGGCCATGTTCGCAGAAACGCAGCCCGCAGGGATCGATTCTGCTGAATTCCGGGAAAATGTACTCATTTTCGCGGTGTTCGCAGAAACGCAGCCCGAAGGGACCGATTCTGCTGAATATTGGCGGAGTCAGAATTTTCCTCTCCGGCAATGTTCGCAGAAAGGAAGTCCAAAGGAACCCTTTCTGCTGAATTCCGGGAAAATGTATTCATTTTCGCGGTGTTCGTAGAGACGCAGTCCGAAGGAACCGTCTCTACTGAATATTGGCAAAGGGTACTCCCTTTGGCCATGTTCGCAGAAAGGAAGTCCAAAGGAACCCTTTCTGCTGAAGGGTGTCAAACTTTTCGAAGCGGTTCGAAATTTTACATTGTTCGCAGAATACGCCATAGTGCCTCCGGCACTGTCAGTCTCCCCGAACAACTTCGTTGTATCGGGGATCGCAGCTCGTAGAGAGCGTTTCTGCTGAATCTATTTATAGCTAATCTTTCACCATTATGATTTTAAGCGCTTGAATGGGTTGAATGCATCTGGGGGTTGTTTAAAGGTTAATTTCCAAATGCGTATCTCCTACATTACCGTTAAGCGGAACTTTAATTTAGTAAGTGTCGATTCCTCTATCATGGAGAGGATGTCGGGCATGAGAACGGCTTGAGCCCAATATACCTTTACGCGAGAGCGTGGACGCAAGCGAACATTCGGCTCACATTCATACCGACTCCTATTGTCGCGAATCATCACACATGAGCCGGTGAGACCGCAAAGCTATTATAGAAAGTTCAACATAGTATTGCTCGTGCGTTGCTAGAAAACTTAAAGACAGTGAAATGTATACTCTAATAGAAGTGGACTTGATCATCATGACATCGTATCACTCATTCTTTTCTCACGCAACGGGTATCGATTCGGGCCCGTTCGATTATCAAAGGGCGTTAGCCAGCGGGCCAGCATTACCAGAACTCCTCACTATCCCAACCGGTTGCGGCAAGACCGCCGCAGCGGTACTGGCATGGCTCTGGCGTCGGCGGTTCGATGGCGAGGCGCGGAGCCGGACACCGCGGCGGCTCGTCTATTGCCTGCCGATGCGCGTTCTCGTCGAGCAGACGCGGGATAATATCGTGCTCTGGCTGCATCGGCTCGGGTTGCTGGCGGGTAGAGCGGTCATCGAGAATGAGAAAGTTATAGCTTATACTGCAGGGGAAGGGCGAAAGAATTGTCAGGAAGACGACCGTCCGGTCGGTGGTTGGGCCACAGAGCACGACGACCTCGGCGAAGGCCGGATTGCAGTGACTGTTTTGATGGGTGGCGAAGACAAAGATGAATGGGACCGCTATCCGGAGCGGGACGCAGTGATCGTTGGGACGCAGGATATGCTGCTCTCGCGCGCTCTCAACCGCGGGTACGGCATGAGCCGCTACCGATGGCCCGTACAGTTCGGGTTGTTGAACAACGACTGCCTGTGGGTGCTCGACGAGGTGCAGTTGATGGATGTGGGGTTCGAGACGAGCGCACAGCTCGCGGGTTTACGGGAGACGCTGGGAATAGTAGATGGGATCGGCACCCATAGTATGTGGATGAGCGCAACCATCGATCGGTCTCGGCTCAATACCGTGGATCACGACGAACCGCGAAAGGGGTGGTCAATCCAGTCGATCAATACGGCAAGCACGGGGCTTGCGCATCTCAGGGGGCGATTGAAGGCTCCGAAGCGTATCGAGTGGGGTGGGATCACACTTGCGAAAACGAATATGAAACGTAGTAAATTGGTAGGATTGGTGAAGAACGAGGCTGAAACGCTCGAAGGCGGCGAGATCAGCGACCGTTTACGTAAATTATTTTCGAAGAAGGTACGGCCACTCGGCGACGGTGCCGAGGTAAGAACGGGTGACGAGGAATGGTATATCGAGGACGGGGAGTGGCTTTATTCAATACGTGTGAGTCGAGGCAAGCTGAACGCCTATCCAGTCCCTTATGTCGAGCGAGTGGCCGATCTTATCGCAAACGAACATGTTCAGGGGACTCTCACGCTTGCGATATTGAATACTGTCCAACGCGCTCAGAAAATCTATTCGGCGCTCATCGAACAAGGGTGCGGATCCTCCGATGTCGTTCTGATCCATTCGAGGTTCCGCCCCCGGGATCGCACCGCGATCGTCGACCGTCTCGGTGAGCCGGGCGATTGCATCATTATCGCCACGCAAGTCGTCGAAGCAGGGGTGGACATCTCGGCCAAGACCTTGATAACCGAGCTGGCACCATGGTCGAGTTTGGTCCAACGTTTTGGTCGGTGCAATCGCTACGGCGAATATAGCAACGAGAACCCCGGTCGGATCATCTGGCTCGACCTCGATATCAAATTCGCAAAAACCGTACTCCCATACGATGAAGATGCTTTATCTGTCAGTCGAAAATTATTGGCAGATCTGGAATATGCCTCCCCATCGAATCTTGAAAGTGTGGAATACGAGCCGCCAGTAGAGTTCCATACGATATTGCGACGGAAGGACATGTTCGAACTCTTCGATACTACACCGGATCTAACCGGGAATGATATCGACGTCTCATGTTTTATCCGCGATTTGGACGACACCGATGTCCAGTTCTACTGGCGCGAGATCTCCGACAAGGGGCCGAATTCCGAGCATCCGTCACCACAGCGGGATGAACTCTGTAATGTTCCCATCGGTGCGGCGAAGAAGTTCTTGAAAAAGAGAAGCGGTTGGCTCTGGGATCATCTCGATTCGTGCTGGGTCAAGATCGGGAAAGGCGCGCCGGCGGAGAACGGGCCGATCCGTCCCGGTCAATCGATCTTGCTCGATACCAATGTTGGGGGTTATTCGCCGACCGTGGGGTGGACGGGGAAGAGTGGTAAGCGCGTGGACGCCGTCCCCGTGATCGCACCACCTGCAGATAGCCTACCACCGAGCGGTATGAACGCGGAAGAATCCGAACTGCATCGACGATGGGTGACGCTCACCGAGCATTGTTCCGATGTCGAAGCAGGTGTCAACCGGCTGGCGACGAGGTTTGGGTTGGACGGCGCACTTCAGTCCGCGGTAATAACAGCCGCGCGATGGCACGATGTGGGGAAGGCACACGACGCGTTCCAGAACATGCTCACCGCCAGCGGTCGCGACCCGCCGGACGAAACGGTGCTCTGGGCGAAATCCAACCGTGTGGGCGGTCGGCCCGATTATTGGGTGCGGGACCACGAAGGTAAGAAACGGCGCCGTCGATATTTCAGACACGAACTCGCGTCCGCACTGGGCTGGCTGCAGCTTACCGATCCGTCGACCCCCGAGCGCGATCTGATCATGTACCTTATCGGTGCGCACCACGGCAAGGTCCGTCAATCGATCCGTTCGTTGCCGGGCGAAACGACGCCGGAGGATACGGAACGATTATTCGCGCGCGGCGTGTGGAACGGCGACGAACTCCCTTTGGTGGAGGGGATTACCGATTCCGCGGTGGCACTGGATCTTACTCCGATGCGGCTCGGCGAGGGGAGCTGGCTCGAGCGTAGTCTCCGTCTTCGGAACCGATACGGGCCGTTCATCCTCGCGTATTTGGAGGCTATCGTTCGGGTCGTGGATTGGCGCATCTCCGCCGAGGAGGGGGTCGAATGAACCAAATGACCGAACACCGTACGATCGAACTGGCGGGGTGTAACCCGGTACCATTGGCACATTACCTCAAGGCGCTGGGTGTCTTCAGATTAGTGGCCGAACAGCGCGATCCGGAGGTCAGAGCGGTCTGGCACATGGATCGGTTCCAGCTTCAAAGTGAAATGGACGCTGATGCGTTAACCCGTTTCTTTCTTCACGAGTATCGGCCCACACCGATCATCGCCCCCTGGAACGGCGGGAGCGGGTTCTACCCAAAGGACCGTACCGATGCGGTGGGGGCACTCATATCGAGCGCGAACGAGCGTTTTTCCCCCTATGCCGATCTTTTGGCCCAAACGAAGGGACTATTGCGAGAGCTGGGTCTAACCGCCAAACCGAAAAAGAGTGAGAAGGAGCGTTTATTAAAAGCGTGCAGGGGTCGATTCCCTGATCTTGCATTGGAGTGGCTGGATGCGGTCTTCGTGCTCACCGACGAAGGTGCGAAGTATCCGCCGTTACTTGGCACGGGCGGCAACGATGGTCGGCTCGAGTTCACGAACAATTTCATGCAACGGCTCTGTGTCGTTTTCGACCCTACCGACGGTTCGCCCGCCATCTCATCTGGGGAATACTTATCGAACAGTCTCTTCGGCACGGCGGTGGATAACCTCATCAAGGGTGCGATCGGCCAGTTCTACCCCTCCGCGGTGGGCGGGATGAATGCAAGCTCCGGGTTCGACGCCGATTCGCTCATCAATCCCTGGGACTACATATTGATGATGGAGGGTTCACTGCTGTTCGGTGCCGCGCTGGCGAAGAAGGCGGGTAGCGGCTCAGCGGCGACGATGAGCTATCCGTTCAGTGTTCGGACGGTGGGTGTGGGGTACGGCAGTTCTTCGCTGGCCGACGAATCGGCATCGCGCGCCGAGTTCTGGGTGCCGCTTTGGGAACGGTCGGTCTCGTACCCGGAACTGAGCGCGGTGATCGCCGAGGGGCGCGTCCAGATCGGGCGACGGATGGCGAGGAACGGTGTCGATTTCGCACGTGCCATTGCGGCGCTCGGTGTGGACCGTGGTCTCGCGGCTTTCCAGCGTTTCGGTTTCCAGCAACGCAACGGTCGCTCGTACTTCGCGATACCGCTGGACCGTTTCACGGTGAAGCGTCAACCCCAAATCGACCTTCTGATGGAGATCGATGGGTGGCTCGGACGGTTCCGGCGGAAGTCCAAGGGGAAGAACGCACCGTCCTCCGCTGCGCGTGCGTCGCAGCGCCTCGATCGTGCCATCCTCGATCTCTGTAAGAGGGAGGACCCGATCAATGTCCTTTCGGTACTGGTCGCATTAGGTGAATGCGAACGGGTGTTGGCGACCAGCTCGAAATGGACACAAAAGACCGCACATCTGCGCCCCATCGCTCCATTGTCGCCGAAGTGGTTGGCCGAAGCCTACGATAATACGACCGAGTTCCGGCTCGCAGCCGCTCTCGCGTCACTCTACGGACGATATGTGAATAACAAGGGCCGGCGGGTGACCCTTCCCTTGCGCGCGCACCTCGAGCCGTGCCGTTTCGGTGCAAAGGAGGGGGCGGTCTGGGCGAACTGGACCGAAGATACTACCAAGGTGGTCTGGAAGCGCGGCTGCCCCGTCAGCTCAGTCCAATCGATCTTTGCCAGACGATTGGTATTGGCACGAAGGGGCGGGAAGGGATCGTATGAGGATCGAGGTCGCGTGTTCGCC
>CAZSUE010000378.1:0-5311 GCA_964609045.1 uncultured archaeon
CGCGGAGAACGCAGAGGTTACGCGGAGGAACGCAGAGCCCCCCACCCCAATTTTGAAATTGCTGCAAGTTCCAGCTCGACGCTTTGGCCAGGCAATATGAGATTTCAATTTGCCGCCAAGGCGCACTTGCCCGCCCATCAGCTCCGTGCCTCCTTCCACCTCCTCCCTCTCGGTGTTTAAATGGCCAGCACCATAGGGAATGGGCGCGGTCCGATGACGGACTCCAGCACACAAGCGGCCGGGTCGGGTGCGAGCGTTTGTAGAGTTTTCTCAACACAGAGCGGGAAACGAGACCACAAACAGTGCCTAAATTGCTACGCGATCTAAGCTAGGCAGATTCAGCAGAAACGCAGCTCGAAGAGACCGTTTCTGCTAAATTTATTGCCACATCCCATCAATCCGCATGACCCGACAAAGGAGAGAGGTCTTGACACTAGTGCAAGAACTGCGGTGCGATGTTCGTCGAGTCGAATACTTCGACTGCCCAATGTGCCACGAGGATCTGCCGGATGTGCTCGATGTCTGTCCGTGGTGCGACGCATCGTTCGAAGCAGAGGTGGAGATGGTACACTGTCCGCAGTGCAACCGCGAGATACCCTTCAATCCCACCTATCGCCCCGGCTGTGGAGCAAAGTTCGCCTCCGAGCAGTACGAATGCCCAAAACGCGGCGGGCTCGTCGACGAAGACGACGATCTCTGTCCGCACTGCGTTGTCGACGGTGTCGAATTCGCATAACCGACAGAGCGCCGCCGGACCGCACCTCCCAACAGCGAGACCCCAACCCACAGCGGTCACGAAGGAGCCATGGATGTGAGCCATAGACGGAAGAGGCCCGATAAGCTCACCGGTCATTCACACTTTTACAACGGGAGTCTTCGCTGTCGCCGGTAGTATTATCCTAAAGACTAAATGCCCTCTGAGCGTTCTAAACGAAGATCTCATGCCGCCCAATTCAGTTGATGATTGGATCGCCGTGGCGCGAAAGCGGCAAGAGGACGCACGAGCGATCCTTGACCAGTATAAGGGGTCTAACTAATCCAAATCAATCGCTTGGTGCGGCATATATCGCCGGTTATTCGATCGAGTGTAGCCTGAAGGCTTATCTGCGGAAACAAAATAAGAAAGTGCCGAGGCGAGGTCGGCGCGGCCATGATCTTCAGAGATTGTGGAATGATTGTGACTTACAATTTGGGGATTTCAAAGGCCATCCCGATGCCATGACATTCTTTCTCCAGGATCGGTCCACCGATTTGCGATACGAGGCCGAGGTTGATCTCCAGCAATCGGTGCAACAGCTCGTCGAGGGGGCGGGGCATATGAGTGGGTTTCTTCAAAAGCAGATTGAGTATATGGACAGGCGAAGGAGACGGTGAGAATGGAGGAAGAGGAGATCCGTGAGAGAGTGAATAAGAACCTTCGTAAGAGCGGCTATAATAATTATGATATTTCCATCGAACCCGACCCATACGAAGGGTGGCGTTTGCTCGTCGTCTCCGACGGTTTCGAGGACCTGGCGAGACATGAACGGAACAGGATCGGTCTGTCGGGTCTGGACCGTGGTGAATTAGCCTGGGTCGAGCTACTCACACGCGAAGAGGTTGAATCTGAATCGATGGACGCATCACCTCTCGACACATCGGTAGAAGATATTCCCCTTTGGCCGGAATCACTCGCACGCAGGGACGACCGATTAGCCGTTACCTTCCCCACCGATGTCGACGAGGAGCTCGAGCCGCCGCTCGTTGGGACCTTCTATTCCCTCCGCGGCGGCGTGGGGCGCTCGACGGCGGTGTGCCACACCGCACGGCTCATCGCGCAGACGGATCGCAAGGTGCTCTGTGTCGATATGGACCTCGAAGCACCCGGCCTCGCCGCACTCTTCGGGAAGGAAGCGGAAGTGGCGCGAGGGCAGGGGGTGACACACCTCCTCATCGAACTGGATCAAGGTGGCGAGCCGGACATTGCCGAGCATTTGATCCGGTTGGACGATAGTCTCGACCTCTACCTTCTCCCCGCCGGGAAACCCGATGCATCGTATGCACGCGCTCTACAGTTCATCGATCCCCTGGCATGGTATCATGAAGGAACGAACCCTATGCGATCGCTCCTGCAGGGTATCAGAGAAGAGCTGCCGTTCACTCCGGACCTCATACTGTTCGATGCGCGAACGGGTTTGACCCCGATCTCCGCCCCGCTCTTATTCGACCTCTCCGATATCGCTTTCATCGTCTTCTTCCCGCATCCGCAGGCAAAGACCGGTACGCGAGAGCTGGTAAAGGGGTTGCATCGGGCAACGACCTATCGCTCGAACGAATCGCAATCGCGTGCATATACCCCCGAGCCACGGTTCATCGTCTCGCCCCTCCCTGCCAGCAAAGATGCGCGGGAGAAATATGAGAACCGTGCCCTCGACTGGATACGCGATTGGGTGGCGCCGATCAACGAGCTTTGCGACGAGACCGCTCCCATCATCGAGGAGGAAGTGACCCATTGTATCGCCTATCACGAAGAATTGGCCACGGCGGATAGGATCACTTCGAGCCCAACGGTGGACCCGCTATTCGATAAACTCGTCGATCGGCTCCAACAGCTCTTCCCCACACCCGAAGTGCCCGACCGAGAAGCGCGGATCAGAGAGAGAAAAACAGCCATTCTGAATGAGTTCCATTTCTCGTCGGGCACCGCCGAAGAGCAAGATGACTTGTTAGAGGTCTTTATCGAAACCGATACCATCCGACGGGCCATGGCCGATGAGGTGCCCCTCGTCATCGGCCGAAAGGGCACGGGGAAAACCGCGCTCTTTCGTCGACTCGTCGCGCACGACGAGAGACCCACTGAAATTGTATTGGCTCCCGTGCAGTTTAGGGAGGCTCCGAGATGGAACCTATCGGCCGAGGACTTCAGAGAAATTGGTAAGACGTTAATAGATCCTGAGGCGAGTTGGAGCCAATTCTGGATGTACTATATCACTCTTATACTCTCAAGCCAGGTAAGCGGGCGAATAGAAGAGCCACCGTCCCAACTCGAAACGATGGCCAGTATAGAGTTGGAACCCACGCCCATCGTGACCACATTCCGTAAAATTATTGAGGAGCCGGGATTCGGGTTGCATCTAAGGGATCGACTGCAACGTATCGATCATGCATTTTCATCCCCGATCCCGCTCCTCTTCGACGGACTGGATACCGGTTTTGGGAACACCTCCACGGACCGAGCGCGTCGGAAAAGTGCGATCGAAGGACTCTTTACCCTCTGGTTGGACCAGAGCGCACGATGGAATAATCTCAAGTTTAAAATTGTCCTTCGCGAAGATATCTGGAAAGAGGTACGATTCGAGAATAAGAGCCATCTTTTCGGACGCTCGGTCAATCTCAGATGGAAGGATCAGCTCACCTATCTGAGGATCGCATTGAAACAAGCGATCCGTTCCCGGACATTGCGAGAGAGCCTTCGCGAACTCGGCACGATCAACCACCGCCGTTCCACTCAGCCCGATGGGGAGGACGGGGGTTGGCACCTCTCCGAGTGGTTCGACGAGGAGGTCCTTGAGCTCTGGAACGTACTGGTGGGAGAACGAATGCGCGGTGGAAAGACCGCTTATACGCGCAACTGGGTCTGGAACCGACTGGCCGATGCGAACGAGGACCACGCACCGCGGTATCTGCTCCAGCTCTTTCACGAAGCTGTGAAATGGGAACGAAAAGAAAATCAAGAACGTCCGTTCCATCGGAGCGTCATCCGTCCCCGCGGGCTGGTAAAATGCCTCCCGAATGTCTCCCAAGAGGCACTTGAGGCGCTCCGGGAGGAGTTCAGTGAGCTCGATCCATTATTCTCACGGCTCGAGTCGATCGGATATACACCCGTCGACGCCACGGACCTCGAAGGCGTCGAAGGCGTCGACGACGCGGTCATCTCGCTCGCGCGCGAGATTGGGCTCATGGCGCCATACGAAACGAGCGGTGAGCGGGTTTTAAGATACCGTGTGCCCGAGATCTATAGATACGCGCTCGGAATGTCGCGCAAAGGGCCGCAATAGGGCATACAATACAAGATCGTTGCCAAAAAACCACGGGCATCACTTACTATTGCGATTATCAACTTCCGTATGATCCATACGAGGTTGACCGACAACCCATTCTGTCGCGGTGTCAAATGGACCAGTATTTAGCTTTTCTGGGTTAGATATATATAGGAGTTTGACCGCGTCTCAGTTCTCGGGCTCATTCCATTCAAAGGGTTGAGTATTTAGATTTTTGCCAAAAAGTCTATTAATTAGGTGCTCTGCCTGGAATGAGCCGTTCTCGGTCTGCCACATACAATATACCGCACTCGCTCCGGGTTGCCCGTTCATTCTTCCAGCCCCTCCTCATGCGCCAGCGTTCCCTCGATCTCATCCTGCGTTGAATCTCCCCGCTCATGCATAATTGCAAGCGCCCGCGCGACGGCGTTCGCGTCCATCGGTTTCTCACGCCGGACGAACGCGCCGAGGACAGAAGCGCCCACGAGAGCGATGAGAAGCGCAAAGAGCGGCAGGAGCTCTGCAACGGCCAGTTCGAGCGGCGACGCCGCCACCGCGCTGTTCTCATCCTCTTCACCCATCGCCCCCGTTTGCGATGCATTGGCGGAAACGCCGATGGTGGGCCACGCGACCCGCACCGACATATTGTCCGAGTGGAGGGTGCAGACGGGGGTGTATCGCGCACCGTCCGTGGCATGGGCGGGGATCGAAATGGTAACGATCACCGTCGCGCGCTCGTAGGGCGCGATCTCGATATGCGCTGGTGAGACCCTGACAGACCAGTCTGCCGGGAGGTGGCGAAAGGTGACGGCGAGCCGCTGGGTCGCATTCGTACGGCTCTGGAGCGCGATGGTGAGATGGGTGGTGGCACCGGGTGCGGCCGTACGCCTGGCGCCATCGGGCAGCGTCACCGCCACTCGCGCTTTCAGCGTCTGGTTCCAGTCATGATCAAAGACACGGGTATAGTACGCTGCGATGGCACGGTTCTCGACGATCACGCCGGTCTCGCGATTGAAATAGACCGCGTTCTCCCCCCAATTGATCGAGGAGACGAGCACCGCCTCGCCGTCGACGATCACCCCTTTATTGTGGACTTTGGCGAGGTCGTCGATATAAAAGAGCCGCGCCTCGAGGTCGAGCCCTTCCCGTATGGCGCGCTCGTTGAGGTAGGCGACCGTATCCGCGTTATCCTCGCCGCTGCCGAGGTCGACGTAGAGGCTATCGAGGAGGACGCGCACGCGGCACCCGCGCCGCGCCGCGTCGAGCACCGCCTCGAGGTACCGGTTCGGTCG
>CAZSUE010000379.1:0-2933 GCA_964609045.1 uncultured archaeon
CAACCCCCCGTTCCCCTGTTTTTCATACCAATCCAAGCGGCATACGCACCACATCACCATACATTATCCGGGAACTGCTCCACAGCCGCTTCCATGCGCCGCGTCCAATTCGTCAAGCAATTGAGAATATTCTCCCGCACCTCTCCCGGTGGTATGACGCGTGATAGATATAGATATGCCCGCCATCAGCCAAGTTCTCCTTCTTTCTATAGCAGATCCCGCAGCCGATCAAGCGTTTCAGACATCGATAGACGCTACTCCGGTCCTTATCGATCTTGCGCGCAACCTCATTCGTATCCAATGGCCCATGCCGGGCGATCAGCTCGTACACGGCCATATCGAGTGCGCTGAGATTCAGTATACAACCTAATAGGTTATCACACAACAGACTCTTGAGCTCGGGTTGCACGGGTGGTATGGTCATCAAAACACGATCCATCGTTGAACGGGAATGATCCTATGGTTCTAATCCGATGTGAAATGATTGGCGCCAGTTGAAAACGAACCGGTCCTCCGCTTGTGATAGAGATGAAACAAAATGAGAGAGATGAATCGCTATATAACATTCTTCCCATTGCCATTCAGAAAAACATCATTGTGTCGTATCATCTTCACCGTGGCTGACCGAGAACTCGGGCGTGGCCGAGCCTATATTTACCTTTTGCCCAAAGAGATCAAGTACTAGAACTTTGGGCACCCGATACGAAATGGGTTGTTGGTCAGCCTTCACCACCTTCCGGTGGACCTTCATATGTATGATCCTGTTCCCATGCCATATCATTGCCCCACTCATATTTCCAATTAAAACCAAAATCCTCTAATTCTGATGCAAATCCGCGAGCTGCGTCTTTCGCTCATGAAATGGAAGGTCATCAATTCCCCTTTCATTGTACTCCTCCACCCATCATCTGCTCGTTAGCGACTCGAGATACAACCCTACGATCGATTCTCATTTTGGTGATCATCGTGCTTTCAGTTACAAGATCGAGCGATCCCTTCATTCAAATACGCTGTCCGAAAAAGGCAAGAGACGCTATTGAGCAATAGAATCGATCATTCTGGGCCGCGGGGGGATCGGCATATCGCCGAGGTCTTGGGCTGTTGTGCAAAAACGGTCTCGGATCGTATTCGATGATTATCTCCCTCAATGGGACTATCGGGCAGTACCTTTCGATCCGGATCTAGTCGAAAACGAGTCTAGTCGAAAATAGACAGTTGTTTAATTCGCGATCCTTCGTTAGCCAGATTCAGAACAGATCGAAGAACCGATAGCCACAGATCGGGCATTCGGTCATATCTGGCTTCAACGGCTCACCGCATTTCTGGCACTCTTCCGGCGCCCTCCGCTCTTGGCGCGGCGGTGCGGACGCAGCTCCCGATGAAGGCTGTGGTTGGTAATACGGCTGCTCGTGCGACATCTGACCCGGCCCCATGGCACCTGCTGACGATTGCGATGGCATCGAACCGCCGCTCCCGCCTCTACTGTATCCCCCGTCATATGGATAGGATCGAAACCCCGCCCCGCCGTCACCATAGCCGTCACCGTAACCGTAACCGTAACCGTAACCGTCGCCGTAGCCATCTGCTGGTGGCTGCTCCAATCGTTGCGGTTGGTCCGTTTCCACTGCGCCGTCGGTCTCTCCCTCTCCGTCTCCCTCTTCGTCTCCCTCTTCGTACGCGATATCTTTCAGCTCCGGGTCGGGTCGTTCGATCACACCGGCCACGGTCCGCCGTCGGAGCACGACGAGGATGATGAGGAGTATGACGATCACGACGAGGATGACGAGGAGGAGCCACCACCATTCCCAGATATCGAACCCCGCCAGTGCGCGTTGGTCGCCCTCGCGCTCCAGCGATTCAGGTGCGTCCTCCACCTCCAACGCGCAGGTTGCACTGAGCGGTTCTGCCAGCACCGACCCATTCCCAGCGAGCTCCACCGCGATCCCTTCGGCACCTATCTCGAGCGTATGGTCGATTTGTATGGCGGCGTGTCGACCCGCTGCGATCGAACCCACCGGCTTGGAACCGACCTCGCGCCGATCGTGACCGGCACCTTGAAAGACCGTGACCCGAAGCCCGCTTTCCGCGGGCAGCTCTTTGGTGCCCGTATTCTGCACCGTGACCGTTATGGTGATGTTCTCGCCCACCACCGCCGTGGCGATGGGCGCCGATGCCGCCCCCGCGCTCGCATAGCGGACGGTGACATTCTGGATACTCAACGCCGGCGCACCGGTGATCTGTATCTCGACCCCGACGAGATTGTTCGTCTCGTTGGATTCTTTGACCAGATCGGTCGGATCGATCTTGACATAGTACTCGTGTCTCCCGAACGCGAGGTCGGCGGTTTCGAACTCGAGCTCGAGAAAATCGTATTCCTCGACATCGAGCCCGTCCTCCAGTGCTTTCGTTCCCAGCTTATATGCGCCGGTCTCGCCCGGTCGACCGGCCCAGAACTGCACCGGCAGCTCGTCCTCCACCGCACGCTCGCCGCGGTTCTGGACCGCGCCCTTCAATGTGAGCGTATCGCCCCTCAGCGCCGTCTCTACCTCCCTCTCGCCACGATAGACGCTGAGGCTCACGGCAGTAAGGTCGGCGCGCTTCACGCGCTCGGTCACCGTGAGCTGTGTATATTTATTGTTATTGAGCACATACTGCTCCTCGATGGCGTCTTCCGGATCGGCCACGATATAGATGAGATGCTCGCCCCGTTGCGCGTGCCACACGATCTCGACGGTGGTCTGCGCCTCGCTCGCCAGCCCGCCGGCGATGGTCGTGGTGGTGATCAATACGCCGCCGTCCTTCGGGTCGCCGCGATAGAGCGCGACGACGATGGCGTCCTCCACCGGCACCGCGCCGATGTTCGCCAGGCTACACCGCGCGGTGACGAGCTGCTGCGCTTCGCCGACCACCTGGCCGACTGGGCGGAGACCACG
>CAZSUE010000379.1:2943-5309 GCA_964609045.1 uncultured archaeon
GTTGGGCTCACCGTCGACGATGAGCGTGAGCGAGCGGATGGTCAGGTCCGGTCGCGGCGGGTCCTCCACAGCGATGCGCGCCGAGGCGATATTGTTCGCCTCCACCGCTTCGGCGATCAGATCCTCCACATCGATCTTGACATAGATCGCATCGACGCCGCGCTCCGCCACCCATTCGAATAGCACCTCCGCCGTGGCGTTGACCGCGAGCGGCTCGCCCAGCACCATGCTGCCCAGCCGCTCGCCGGAGAGGTCCGGATCGCCGTCGTAGAAACCCACCGTCACCGTCTCGGTAATCTCCACATCGCCGGTGTTCTCCACCGTCGCCACGACGGTGACCAGCTCGTCGGTGTAGACCTCAATCACCGTTGCGGGCGGGTCGCCGGCGTGGAACTGCACCGCGGTGACCGCGAGGTCCGGATAGCGCTCGGTGGTCACGGTCAGACGTGCAGAATCGATATTATTGAATGTGTTCGCCTCGTCGATCGCACCGGTCGGGTCGATGGATGCGTAGATGCGATGACTCCCGTCGGTGCAGACCCAGACCGTCTCGGCGGCGCGGAGCGACTGCGCGGCGAGCCCGCTCAAAGTGTCGCTGCCGATGAGCGCACCGCCGGTCGAGGGATTGCCGTCGTAGAACTCGACGAGGATCTCATCGGTGACATCGGCGGAGCCGAGGTTGCGAATGTCGGCGCTGATCGTGATCTGGTCGCCGGTGTTGGGAAAGGTCACCGGCTGGCCGTTGTGGTAGAAAAAGATCTGATTGACCACCAGATCGGGGATCTGCACCTCCGCCACATCCAGTGAGCCGATGGCGACATTGTTGTACTCGTTTCCCTCGTCGATGGCGCCGTCGGGGTCGACCACCACATAGATCTGGTGGTCGCCCTCGCTCGCGGTCCAGTCGGTGGTGACCGCGCGCTCCGCCATGACCGCCAGTCCGCCGGCGATGGTGCCCGAGCCGATGAGCGTGCCGCCGGAGCTGGGATCGCCGTCGAAGAAACGAACGGTGATCGACTCCGCACAATCGACATCGCCGATATTCTGGATCCCAGCGGTGATGTTCACCCTCTCGCCAGCCGTGGTCTCCGTGATAGACGCACCACCGCTCTCGAGATCGACGCTGGTCACGGTCAGATCGCAGCGCGGGTTGGGACGCTCCACGGTCACCTTGACATTGTCCAGGTGCCAGCCGTCCGCCACATACCCGTCGGTGTCGGAAACGAATATCCATGCGATCTTGACCGTCTTTCCCACATACGCGTCGAGCTCGAACCGCTGTCGCGCCCAGTTCTCTTGCGAACCCTGGTACCCCTGTCCCGTGGGATAGCCGGTGACCGGGGTGAGGCTCGCCCAATGCGACGGGTCGCCCGAGGGGTGGTCGTCGTTGATGTAGACCTGGCCCGCGTCACTGCCGCCAGTGATGATCGCATACCGATGGTCGAAGGTCAGCTCCGCGCTCAATGCATCGGAGAGGTCGAGCCATTCGGTCTCAATGCCCGCACCGGCGTCGTTGTAGTAAAAACCGTCGTAGTCGCCGATATAGTTGTAGCTCGTGTCGTAACACGCCTGGTAATTCCCGTTGCCGTCCTGTGGATAGCCGTAGCCGTTGGTCATCCCCGATTCGGAGAGATAGCCGTTGGTACCGGTATAGGGAACACCCGTGGGGTCGGTGTCCACATTGTCGGTGGTCCAGCCGCCGAAATGATCTTTCCATGCCGACGAATTCTGGAGCGTATACTCGTTCTCGAAATCGTCGAAGAAGAGGACCTGGGTCGCGCGCGAGCGCGAGGGCGCCCCACGGCCGGACGATGCATCCGTCGCCACTCGCGACCCGCTCACCGGCTTCGATGCACCAAGCATGGTCCCACAGAGGAGGAGCACGATCATACCCAGCGCTATGATGGCAGCGAACGCTCTCGCATGTGAATGAGTACCGATCTGCCTGCTGAACCAGACTTGTGGTCGTGGCCGAGCGCCTCTCGAGTTCGAGAACCGGCGCGTGAGGTCGGTTCCTGTCGGATCGATGACTACTGGAACTGGTCGCATATCGCTCCCCTCAGCACGAGTGAAATGGTGATGTGGCTCTCCATATGCAGCCGCAACGTGCGACGCTGTCGATGTCCACGGCGGTATCCACGCCGATGATGGAACCGTCGCCGCAGCCGGAGAGCGTCTGTGGCACCTGCAAACAGACCACACTGAATCTCACAAGATACATGGTGGTACTTGAATCTGTCCGTTCCGGTCCCGTCCCACCTTACCCGGGGTTGGGACGCATGATGCGTCCAGAACGCGCACCGAGCACCGTATCGCGCACCAAACTCGATAACGATCTGCTGACAAAAAGGGGCACGAGCGCGATA
>CAZSUE010000380.1:0-838 GCA_964609045.1 uncultured archaeon
CACCGCACACCGCACACCGCACACCGCACACCGCACACCGCTCACCGCTCCCCGCACACCGCTTTTCATACCAATTCAATCTCGCTCGATCTCGATGCTCTCACCGTGCTGGAGGATGCGGCAGGGGATCCCTTCCTCGTCGCAGCGCTTCTTGAGCCCCTCGGCCTCGTCCATGCTCTCTTCCGGGTCGTAATGGAACGGGACCACGATGGTGGGCTCGAGCCGCAAAAACGCAGCGATGTAGTCGTCGTAGAAATCGGAAAAGCATGCCGAGAAGATCGCCTTCACACCTTCTGCATCGGGGAAGTACGCCGAATCGCCGCTGTGGAGGATGCCGCCGTAGAAATAGGAGACGCTCGCCTCCGCTTTCCAGCAGTCGCAATCGAGGACCGCGATGGTGCCGTCGGCCGTGGCGATCGTCTCGCCCGGCGCGACCGCCCTGCCGTCGACGTCGAACTTCTCCAGCGACGCCTTCGGTGCATAGAGCGGCGTTTTCTCGCCAAAGCGCGCAAAATCGTCGGGCGAAAAATGGTCGTCGTGCTCGTGCGTCAATAGGACGATGTCCGCTGGCTTCTTGGGCGCGACCGTGAAGTTCGGGTCGATCACGATATGGTCTTTCGCAAAGATCTCGATACAGGCGTCGCCGAGCCAGCGTACCTTCATTGTCGTTGTCATAGCTATCCTCACCTTCGAATTGAGTTCGTATCTCTCTATCGGGCTGCGTATGATAGTACGAAGGGAGGCGGTAAAAAGGTTTGGTTAGGGGTGGGTGGCTCTGCAAAACCGGGCGGGCAACGCCCAGGCACCATTGGGCGCGGGGGTTACCCGAACGATCCTT
>CAZSUE010000380.1:848-5283 GCA_964609045.1 uncultured archaeon
TTCGTTGTGGTCTTACCGTCACGAACGCCGCCCACCCGTTGGGTTTTGCCACCGTCGCAAGCGGCACCTTCGTTGCGTTTCGACCAGTCTTGTTGCCCGCTCGTCTCAAAGGATCTATTATAAGAGCGGTTGCTCCTCTTCATTAAGGAAACGAGCCGTACAACGCGGTTTTGAACCCCGAAGCCCAACCCCCTCGAATACAAACCCTTTTGTACCGAGTGTGGGTTACCCTCACTTCCGAGCCAGGCAGATTAATCCACCCCATGTTACCATGTCACATTAGTACCTTTAACGATTAGAGCAACATATGATCAATAACCCTGTCGAGATGACTACCATGACCGAGATCGAGATCGAAGTCGATGCCGAGCAAGTCGAGCGAACCGTCGAACGCTGCCGCGAACAGAACATTATCCTTCCTACATTCGCACAGATGAAAGACCCCGATAAGATACCGGCGAAGGTGAAGGCGCGGGTGAAAGAACGCCGGCTCTGGGATGTCGATTCCTGGAACCTCTTCCGCGTCACCTGGAAGAACGATTACGGATCCGGTCTCTACAACGGTGTGAACTATATCGAGCTCCCGAAAGAGATCACCGGTGTGGACGCGCGTATCCTCGCGCTGGTGGGGAAATTCTTCCCGACCGGCTCGCATAAGGTCGGCGCTACCTACGGCTGCCTCGCGCCCGCGCTCGTCACCGGCCAGTTCAACCCGGTGACCCAGAAAGCGGTCTGGCCGTCCACCGGCAACTATTGCCGCGGCGGTGCGTATATCGCCGCGCTCCTCGCCTGCGATTCCGTCGCCATCCTTCCCGAAGAGATGAGCCGCGAGCGGTTCGACTGGCTCGAGAAGGTGGGGTCGGAGATCTTCGCCACTCCCGGCTGCGAATCGAATGTGAAAGAGATCTACGACAAATGCTGGGAGCTGAAGCGCGAACGCGGCGACTATATCGTCATCCTCAACCAGTTCGACCAGTTCGGCAACGCCATGTGGCATTACCATGTCACCGGCAGTGCGGTGGAAGAGGTGCTCGAAGAGGAGCTGCACGACGAGGACCGGTTCTTCGCCTATTGCGTGGCCACCGGCTCGGCGGGCACACTCGGCGCGGGCGACTATCTCAAGAAACAGTATCCACGGAGCAAGATCATCTGTAGCGAAGCGCTCCAATGTCCCACCATCCTCCTCAACGGGTTCGGCGGACATCGTATCGAAGGGATCGGCGACAAACATATCCCATGGATCCATAATGTCCGGAACAGCGATATGATCGTGGCGGTAGACGACGAGAAATGTATGCGCGCACTTAGGCTCTTCAACGAGCCGGCGGGACGCGCCTATCTCGTCGAGCGTGGCGTCGACGAGGCGTTCGTCGAGAAGCTCGACCTCCTCGGGATATCGAGCATCGGCAACCTCTTTGCTGCGATCAAAGCGGCGAAATACTATGAACTGGACGAGCACGATGTCATCTTCACCGTGTTCACCGATTCCATGGAGCTGTACGAGTCGCGGTTGGAAGAGGCTCGCGAGGCGCACGGCGAATATTCACGCGACGACGCGATCGCCGATTTCGAGTACACGATCTCGGCGCTCGCCACCGATAACCTCGAGGAGTTCACCCATTACGGCCGTAAACGCGTCCACAATTTGAAATACTATACCTGGATCGAGCAGCAGGAAAAGGAAGTGGAGGAGCTCAACCAGCAGTGGTTCGACCGCGATTATTTCGACCGCGAGTGGATGAAGGCGGAACGCTACGACGAGCTGATCGAGGAGTTCAACGCGCGTACCGGTCTCCTCGACGAGCTCTGAACAGCGTCGCCAGCGCCCAGCACCCGCCTCTGCCAGAGCGCCCCGACATGGAGTGTCGGGCACAGTGCGCGGTATATCCACACAGTCTATCACCTCCCACCTCCCACCTCCTCTTACCCACGCACTTCCCAAGCGTTAGCCATCGCTCGAGCATGCGATGACGGAGATGAGAACGGCATGTCCAGATCCGAACCCCGCCCCGATCAGGGTCTCGATCCTGATCCCGATCACGATTCTACGAACGACTCTACAAACGATTCTCATCCCAATTCGGATTCCCGATCCGATCCCGTGGAAGATCTCCCGACGACCGAGCCCATGCACTACAGCGCATTGGCAGAATGCTACCGCGCGCTCGATGAGACCACGAAACGGCTGGAGATGAGCGCGCTCCTCCACCAGTTCTTCCAAACCGTACCTATGGACGAACTCGCCACCGTGGTCCTGCTGATGCAAGGAAAATGTGCGCCGGATTATCGCGGCATCGAGCTCGGGGTCTCGGAGAAGCTGGCGCTACGCGCCATCGCCGATGCCAGCGGCTACGACGAAACGGCGATCGCCACCACTTATCGCGAAAAGGGCGACCTCGGGCTTGCAGCCGCGGACTATATCGCAAATAAGCGCCAACGCACGCTCTTCTCACAACCGCTCACCGTCCGACGCGTGGGGGACACATTCCATACCATCGCCGCCGCGACGGGTGCGGGCTCGCAGCAACAAAAGGTCGGGCTGCTCACCGAACTCCTTCACGATGCTGCACCACTGGAGGCGACCTACCTCATCCGGACCGTGGTGGGGAAACTGCGACTGGGTGTGGGCGATATGACGATCCTCGCCGCGCTCGCAGAAGGGTTCGAAACACCCACCGCCAAAGAACAGATCGAGCGCGCATACAACCTCCACCCCGACCTCGGCGCGATCGCCGAGGTGCTTTGCCGCGACGGGCTCGAGGCGCTCGATCTGTTCACACTGACCCCCGGCATCCCGGTACGCGCCATGCTCGCAGAGCGCGTTTCGTCGCTCGAGGAGATTTTTGCACGCCTCGGCGACCACTGTAGCCTCGAATATAAGTACGACGGGCTCAGGATCCAGGCTCATATTACCGCCGAGGAGGTGAGGCTCTTCTCGCGGCGGCTCGAGCAGCTCACCGCGCAGTTCCCTGACATCTCTGCGGCGCTGCGCCAGCGTACCATCGCGCGCAGCGCCGTGGTGGAGGGCGAATGCGTGCCCATCGATAAGGCCACGGGCGAGCTGCTGCCGTTCCAGCTCATCTCGCGACGGCGCGGACGCAAATACGGTCTTGCGAGCCAGCGCAAGAATTATGCCCTGGACGCAGAAACGACCATCCGGAAGCAGCGCGGTGGCGGTATCGAGGAGGATATCCCCGTGGCGCTCATCCTTTTCGATTGTCTCTATCATAACGGCGAGGATCTCACCGAGGCGCCGTTACCAGATCGTCGCATGGCGCTTCGGCAGTGTATCGACCCATCGTCGACGATCCAGTTCGCCACCACCTACCGACCCGCCGATATGGACGATGCGGAGCAGTTCTTCACCGATGCCATCGCCGCAGGCTGCGAAGGCGTCATCGCAAAAGACATCTCACCCAATTCGTCCTACCGCGCCGGTGCGCGGGGATACCAGTGGATCAAGCTCAAACGCGATTACAAGGCCGCCATGGTCGACACCATCGATCTCGTGATCGTTGGCGCGTTCGCGGGCTATGGCCGCCGGGCCGGTGTCTACGGTGTCTATCTCATGGCGGCGTACGATGCTGACGCCGACGAGTTCCGGACGGTCTGTAAGCTGGGCACAGGTCTCACCGACGAGATGCTCCAACGGTTCCACAAGGCGCTGGAACCGACGCTACGAGACACGCCGCCGACGCGGGTGGTATCAACCATGGAACCCGATTTCTGGTTCTATCCAACGCTGGTGCTCGAGACCGTCGGCGCAGAGATCACGCTCAGTCCGGTCCATACGTGCGCATATGGCACGATTGGCGACGAGGCGGGGCTGGCGATCAGGTTCCCGCGCTTTACCGGCCGCGTACGCGACGACAAACGACCGGAGGATGCAACGACCACGGCGGAGATCGCGAATATGTATCGTGCGCAGTTGAAGACCGTTTCGAAATAGAATAGGGCTCGAAATCGAAATCGGAATCGGAACGAAAAAGAAAGAGTGAAAGAGTCGGGCGATGCGAGTTGGGGAGCTGCCCATTGCGATCGACCACCGCCGGTATCATTGTGTGCGCGACGCCGACGGTCGCCCGTCGCAATGGAACATGGTGAGAGGCGTGAGAGGGGGCGTGAGTTAGGGCGTGGGGTCGGCCGGGTGGCGATGGCGCCGCCTCACCTCGTAAGGCTCAGCCCCCGCGCCTTGGCGTGGTCTCGTACCCGCTCGAACTCTCCCCGGACAAGCCGGCGATCGATATCCGAATAGGTATATGCCCCCCATGCGGGATGATACTGTGCCATAATATTGATCCGTGCGCGTCCGATATTGTCTGCAAGCCAGTCGACGATGGGGATGGAACAGCACTCAATATGGTTCGGCATGACCAGATGGCGTACGATGAGGTCGGCGTCGTCGCGTGCGTCGATATGGCGGTGGTTGCGCGTC
>CAZSUE010000381.1:0-3925 GCA_964609045.1 uncultured archaeon
ACACTTGTCGCCGGACGCTGACTCTGAGCGAAGCGAGGAATGGCGCGAAGGGTGAAGAGGAAACGAGGGAACGGGGGGTTGGGGAACAGGGGAGCGGGGGCCGCCCCGCCCCCCGTCGTTTTCCATATACCTTATCTGAAACAATACCTCCTTCACATACCTCACGGATCGGAGTTTTCGTTTCATGGCATTTGTAATAGGATGAGGGGCGAGACGGACGGCGGTGAGTGGCGGACCTCTCGTTTCGACATGGGATGCACCGACGAGAGCGCATGGTTTCTGACCTTTCGGGGTGTTACATCGCCCTCGACGCAAGAACACTTTGCAAATAGATGTCAACCACCCGCTTGGAAATACACACCTTAGAGTGGCGCGCGTCGTCTTGCTGTACATTCGCGTTCTATTTGTGTTTGTTTCGTTCATGAGCCGTTCCCGATCGATATACCGTCCGCCGCTCCGGAGTGTCCATTTCTGTCAATGCACGAGATGTCAAGAGCGCAAAAAGGAACAGGATGAACAAACTATATGTAGCGGTGAGGGTATCTATATTAAACCATGGGTCTCTGGCTCACGTTCCTTTCGCAATCGACCGATCGATGGGAAGGGACAGGAGGATTGGTAGTATTTCAATCCGGACGATGAAGAAGAAGGTCGTATTACTCGGCGATGGTGCGGTTGGAAAGACCTCACTGATACGTAAATTTGTGTTCGATAAGTTCGATGATAAATATATCACCACTATTGGGACGAAGGTGACGAAAAAGGACATCCGCGTCAAACCGTCGCCGGGCGAGACCGTCGACCTCACGCTCATGGTCTGGGACATCCTCGGTCAGAAAGGGTACCATCGGATCCAGAAGACCGGTTTTCAGGGGACGAAGGGCGCGCTGCTCGTATGTGACATGACCCGCCGCGAGACGCTGGAAAGTCTGGAGCAGTACTGGCTCCCGAATCTTGTCGAGGCGGCCGGTCCCGTTCCGGTCATATTTCTCGGGAACAAGACCGATCTGATCGATCCGAAGGGTGATCGGCCCAGCCAGCCGAACCATCTCACCGCCGGTGAGCTCCGGCGCACGGCCAGTAAGTTCAGCACACCCTCCTACCTCACCAGTGCAAAGACGGGGCTGAATGTGGAAGATGCGTTCCAGTGCTTTGGTGACGCGCTTTTCCTCTCGAAACCGGATTATTCCACACTGGCCGGCTCGGAAGAACAAAAGGAGATGGCGGAGAACCCGACCATGAAGCTCACCGACGCGATCATCCAGGACTTTTGCAAGAGTTACGGGAACTTCGACGCGGCCATGCCGATCATCCGTCGCCAGTTCGAACTCGGCGATGTCGATATCAAAGAACCGACCGTGAGGGGGCTCATGGCCGTGATCAAGCGGCTCGCGAATGTGGAAAAGGGCTTCCGGAAACCGGAAGAGGTCAAAAAGAACTATCGTCGGCGGATGAGCGTGCTCCGGCGCTATAAGAAAGAGATCCGTTCCTGATATGGCCGATCTCGATCTATACCTTTGCCGGCCGATAACGAGCTTTTGGGGGCCGTCGCGGGGCGCACCCGCGCACCGCCGTTTCGCCCCGCATGGCGAACGAGCGTCACTTCACGCTCCATTTTATTTAGAGCCGTTGCGCCAGCGCCCTGGAGCGTAGCACACATTTGTACGGGACGCCCTCGTCCTCGACGAGGAGCACCACCCGCTTCTTCTTGCGCTTGAAGCGTTGGATATTCTCCATTCGTACACTGAATCCTTCCTTCCACTTCTGGCGCATCCAGTGCTTGGCGATCAGCGCGCGGCCCGATGCCGTCTGCAGCGTTGCGCCATCGGCGTTCTTGATATGTGCGGCAAAGTTCGGCTCGCGAAGATAGATCATGCGCCGGTCGGTGCGATAGAGCGTCCCTGGGCCGAGGTCGAAAAAGACGCGCTCGGTGAGCCAGAAAAAGCGCACCGGCTTCTCCGGCGCGGGGTTCTTCCGCGTTCGGACCTCGGCATGTACCAGCGGCTGGTTGAAAAGGAGGACCTCGTCCGGGTCGAGGAGCGGTGCGCCGTCACCGTCGTGGAGCGTCCCCTGCGGCTCGATATCGTCGCCGATATCGTAGAACGCGATCTGCATTGGCCCCAAATAGCGGCCGCTTCATACTTAATACTTCTAGTTCCCGTTCGGGCCCGATTTGCGCCCCTCGCGCGTGGGCAAATTGTCGCTGTCGCTGTCCGCGGTGGTATTTCTATACATAAATGTTACGGGGATGCTGACGGAGTTGGCACAGGAGTGGGCGGAGATGATGGCCAATCTTCTCATCTTCCGATCGAGGATCATAGATTCTCCAGCAAAACACCGCCGGCGCGCTATAATTGTCGGCGATGCACCGAAGCTTCAAATAACGATCGACGAGAATGGTCATATATGCGTCGAGAGACCCGATCTTCCCGTGGGTCTCTGGGCGTGTCAAAGGAATTGGTCAATATGCAATGTCACAATTGTGGTTGTCACGATCTTATTGCTGGAGAGTTCCAGTTCGGGTTCGGGTCGGTCATCATTCGGCCCACCGATCAGAACATCCTTTCGCTCGGCCTGAACCCACGTCCATATGTTTGTCGGAACTGTGGCTCTGTATCGACCTATATCGACGTGGACGAGCTGAACAAGCAGATCGAGGAGCGGGAGACGGAAAGCAGTCTCGTACTGATACGGTAAGAACGCCCTGCCGATTTGCCCACCGCTCGCGTCAGTGGGACCGGATCGCGCCCAGCGCGACGACCGCGGTATCCACCCGAGGCGGGGCACGAAGGGGCAGCGCACCGCTCTCTTTCCTCCTGACGCCCATGCGACCCATTGTTCTCTTGCATTCCATATCTCATTTCATCTCATCTCATCGTTTTTGTATCTTGTATCCATTTTATCTCACCCAAACCAAATTGCGTCGAGCCCGACGAGCCTTGGTAGTCCGATCCCGATCATACGCTTCCTCGATTTCCCGCGCCGGTTCAACTATAGTATCGTGTAGTACAGGGTAGTGCTAGCTTCTGGTAGTGCGTGAAAGGCTCTATGCTACGGCAGCTACTCGAGAACCCATTTCGTATCGGGTGCCCGAAGTTCTAGTACTTGGCCTTATCGGGCAAAACATAAATACATGGTCGGTTGCGGCCTCGTTCTCGGTCAGCCACTATAGGTAGTCATAGAGAACGAACGCGCCTTAGCTCGCGCGATCAACGCGCGGGCGGTCGTCGTAGAAATTGAGGATGCGCGCGTCGAGCGTATCGAGGTCGACGATGGGGAGCCGCGCAGGGTCGGGGTTGAAGTTCATCATCTTTTGGTAGCTCGTCTGCGCCTGCCAGGTGCTTGCGTTGATCAGCCGCGTCCCGTAGCACCGCTCCATGCCGACCTTATGCACATGGCCGGTGACGAAGATATCCGGCACGCGCTCGATGACGAGGTGATCCTCGTGTTCCGGCGCGATCGGCGTCTTCCCGCCGTAGATCGGCGTGAGATGTCGTCGTCGCAGCATCTGGCGCATGGCGGCGATGGGCGTTTCGTACGATAGCTCCTGGAGCGAAAGGACCCAGTCGTCGAAGGATCGGCCGTGGTAGGCGAGGATCTCGACACCGTGGAGCGAGAAAAAGGCCGGGTTGCCGAGGAAACGGATATTATCGCCCGCAAAGCACTCGGTCACCCACTCTGGGAAGGTCGGCTGCGGTTCCGCCGGTCGTACCGCGTCGTGATTGCCGGGCATTACGATGATCTCGATATAGTCCGGGATCTTGGCGAGTTCATCTGCGAGTGCGCGATATTGGTCGCGGATATCGTCGATCTCCAGCTCCTTTTGTTGGTTCGGATAGATGCCGATCCCGTCGACGATATCACCGGGGAGGACGAGATACTTGATCCGCTGCGCGAGGTCGCGCTGGAAATCGAGTGCGCCGTT